>NZ_JAVRDU010000001.1:3057500-3298487 GCF_031846015.1 Novosphingobium sp. MMS21-SN21R
CCTTCAGGCGATCTCGCCACGCTCGTCGCCCATGCCTCGCGGCTCGAACGCCTCTATGGCGGCAGGCCGTTCGATCAGGCGCAGGCCGATGTGATCCGCGCCTATCTCGGCTATCTGGCGAATGGCGGGTCGCAAGCGCAGTTTCTGACTGTCTATGCAGGCCTGATGGTCCAGTTTCTCGACCTCGTGCGGTCGGGCGCCGCACCGTCGTCGTTCTCGGGCACTTCGCTGGCAGATATCAACGCCTTCGTTTCCTATCGCAGCCGCACCAGCGGGTTTGCCGCGCTCGAAAGCCAGAACCGGGTGCTGGTCGAAGCCTATGCCGCGTTTCTGCTTGGCGGCGGCAATGCCGACCAGTTCGTCAGCCGCTACACCAGTCTGACCAGCGCCTACTTTGCCTTTCTGCGCAGCGGCGGCGATCCGCTGGCGTTCCAGGGCGCGAGCCAGGAAACGCTGACCGCCTACATCACGTTCCTGAACAATTCCGGACTGCTGGTGCGGCTGGCCGATAGCGACCGCGCACTGTTGCAGGCCTATCTTGCCAATGGTGGCACGGCGTTTGTCGAGCAATATCGCGCCGCGCTCAGCGCCTATTTTGCCTATCTCGCCAGCGGGAAGCTGCCAGGCACCTATACCGCGCTCGATCCCGCTGTGTTGCGCCAGTATCTCGACACGCTGCAGGCGACCGGCCTGTTCGAACAGGTTCTGGGGCAGCAGGCGGAATTCTATGCTGCATACCTCGCCCACCTCAAGGCTGGCGGCTCGATCGACAGCTGGGAAGGCCTGCCCGCCAATGTCTTTGCCGGATATGCGCAGGCACTGAACGCCTACTACGCCTACCTTGCCGATGGCGGACTGCCCTCGGGTTACACCGCGCTGACGCAGGCGCAGATCCGCGCTTACCTCGATGCACTGCAATCGGCGAATGCAGGCGGGGCGTTCCTTGGCGACCTCGCCACGTTCTACGGCGCCTACTTCACCTTCCTCGCGCAGGGCGGTGACCCCGATCTCTACACCGGCCTGCCCACGCCCAACTATCAGGCCTTTGCCGATGCGGTGTCGGCCTACCTTGCCTATCTGCAGGCGGGCGGCGTGCCGAGCGCCTATACTGGCGCGGACGTTGCGCTGCTCCAGCGCTACATCAAGGCGCTGATCGACAGCGGCAAGCTGGGCACGTTGCTGGCAGGACAGGCCGACTTCCTGACGGCCTATTACGCCTACCTCGCAAATGGTGGCAGCGCCGACGGCTATTCCGGCCTGCCGGTCTACGCGAGCTACGTCTCCGCGCTCGAAGCCTATTACGCCTATCTGGCGAGCGGCGGCGTGCCTTCGGGCTATACCCTGCTCACGCAAGCGCAGATCCTTGCCTATCTCAAGGCGCTGACCGATGCGGGCGTGCTCGCCGCGCTGTTTGACGGCACAACGCTCGCCTTCATTCAGGATTTCTACGTCTATCTCGCCAGTGGGGGTAACCCCGACCAGTTCGCCGGCCTTCCCGGCACCGGGGGCGGCGGCACCGGAGGCGGGACCGGTGGCACGCGCCTTACCACCTATACCGGAGGCTTCCCCTCGAACGCCGCCGGAACCAAGGCCATTGCGGGCCACAACGGCAACATCCAGCCGTCAGATGGAACAGCGAGCATCGACAACACTGGCGCACTGACCTCTGCAGGCGATATCGGCAACGTCGGGGCCAAAGTCACCGATGTGGCGGGCGACGCCAGCGCCGTGGTCGGTCGGTTCTACGATGGCACTGCCAAGTTCAAGAACTCCCAGTTCAGCTTCGGCGTGAACAATGGCCTGCCTTACGTCGTCCTCGCGCCGAAGGGCGGGACGCTGCCGGTCTCGGGCACGGTAGACTACAAGGTGCTGGCGGCAACGCGGCCGGTCTATGCCGATGGCCGCACCGCGCCGGGCACCTTTGACGCTGATCTCACCCTCAGCTTCACCAGCAACAGCCGCGTGCTGTTCTTCCGCACTCTTGGCACCATCGTCATGCCAGAAAGCGGCGGCGATGTGACCTACACGTTCAGCACGCCAAATTACGCAAATGGGCAGTTGCAGGAAGTGATTTACGACAGCCTTGGCAACTACTTCTTCGGCACCGGCATGACCGGAACCGGCGAGGGCTGTGTCGGCGGCGGCACTGGCTGCAACATCAGCCTGTACGGGGATTTCGCCGGACAGGAACAGGTGAACCGCCTCGGCCTGATGTACCAGACTTATGGCGGCAGCTTCAGCGCGGGCCGCATCCAGGGCGCGGCGATCTTCGGCAAGGACGGCACATTCCCAAGCGGTGGCACCGGGGGCGGCACGGGCGGAAGCGGTTTGCTGACCAGCTATACCGGCGGCTTCAACGGCACCAATCCGCTGATCCACTTCGTCACGACACTCAAGCTCTCGAGCGGAACCCAGTTCCCCGGCAGCGAAAGCGGTTTTGCAGCAACAGCCTACACACTCGGCGGGGATGGCGGGCTTGCGAGCTATACCCGCCCCGGGCCATTTACGCGCACGCCGGGCACGATGACCACCAGCGACATTGCCGGCGATGCCGACGTGCTGCTCGGACGGTGGAACAATGGCACCAACACCGGCGCCAACGTGTTCACGCTGACCGCCAATCAGGGCTTCCACTATATCATGGCCCGCGCCGTACCCACCGGCTTTGCCGTGCCTACCAGCGGCATCGTGGAATATGACCTGCTTGCAGCGACCAAGCCGACATGGGTCGATGGATCGGGTGCACCGGGCACACTGACGGCCAGCCTCGCCATCGATTTTGGAAAAACCGTTCCGAAGATCGCAATGGAGGGCCGGGTCGCGATGCCTACAGGCGGGACGGGCGGCGGCGCCTATGCGTTCGATTTCGCAACCACCGGCGGACTTGCCGATATTGCGCGTTCGCAAACCGACCTGCTGGTCTATCCAGGCGGGCAGATCGGGTTCGTGGTTCAGGGTCGGGACGGACTATCTGGCTGTTCGACGACAGATTGCACGGTCGGATTCAACGGATCGTTCGCCGGAAGCGCCGACAAGTTCGGCGTCACCTATTCGGTGGTCAACGGGGCGGACAGTGCCAAGTGGATTGTCGGCGCGGCCGCGTTCAAGGCCAATGGCAATTCAGTCGTAACGCCGCCGCTTCCGGCCACCAGTGCCATGCTGACGGGCGCCAACACATATACTTTCGCCGACGGCGGGATCAACGGCGCCACCGCGCCTGAAGTGGACATCGGCCAGGACGGGTCGGTCACCCGGATAAAGTTCAACAACGTCTCGACCCAGATCTATGGCGCACCGGCCATATTGCGCGAACATGGCCGCTTCGGCGATGCCGCAGCATGGAGCCGCTGGGACGGCAGCACGACGAACGCCAATCTAAATCCGAATACCCACATCCTTACCGGAACGCGCGCGGTGCAGTTGCCCGTATCCGGAAAGGTCGACTACGAACTTGTCGGATCGACCGCGCCAACCAACTTTCAGGCGGCAGACGGGCAAGCCGGGACCGTTGCAGGATCGCTCGCTGTCCAGTTCGGTTCGCAGGTCAAGGTCGGCTTCAATCTTGATGTGCAGGTCGGCACGCACGGCTGGAGCATCGGAACCAGCGGAGGATCGGCCGATCCGTCAAACGGCGGCGCCACCGTTGGCACCGACATGCGTTTTGCTGCGGGCGTGCTGGGTATTGCCCGTCTGCCCGGCAACACCTCCAGTTGCCAGACCGGCTGCAGTGCAGCAGCCTTCGGAACGCTCTATGGCACGGGCGCAAGTCATGTCGGGCTTGGCTACCAGATCGACGATGTCTCTGGCGGCGCAACCAGCACCGTCAACGGTGTGGTCGTGTTCGGCCGGGCCCAGCCTTGAACCACTCTGCGGGCAGGCTGAAGCCTGCCCGCTGTTCTCCGATCATCATCCAAGATGACAGCATTTGTCACAGGGATGACAGGACTGTTGTGTGTCGCGGACGCCCAAGCAGGCGCATCACCCTCCCATGCCGCAAACAGGAGCGGCGAGATTTCCAGGGGTGTCTAAAATGCGTCGTCCAGCCATGCTTTCCAGGGAAAAGTTCATCGCCGCCTTTGCGCTTGCCGCAGGCCTGCTTGGCGGGATCCCGACCGCAGCCCTTGCCGCCGACAAGGAGCCGCCGGTAACGCTTGCCAAGTGCGACAAGAGCTACGGCTCGGTTGCGCTGGTCGATGGTGATACGCAGGGCTGGACCAAGTACGGCCTCAGCTCGCCGCGCGAACTGATTGCCGCGATGGCGACGGAATCGGGTTGCTTTACCATCCACAATGTCGCCAGCGGCCAGCCTGCAGCTTTCCTGATGAACGTGATCGCGGGCGACAAGGAAGAAGTCGATCAGGCCATCGAAAAGGCCAAGGGCGTCGCCATGGAGGGCCTCGTGCGATCTGGCGCGGCCAGCGGCATGTTGCGCGGCCTGCCAGGCGGGGCATCGATGCTCGGCATGTTCGGCGGCTTCGGCGGCAAGAAGAAGGTTGTCGCCGCTGGTATCCGCCTGATCAGCCCGGCCAGCGGGCAGACTCTGGCGCAGGGTGCTGGCGAAGTGAAAAAGACGACGCTGTCGTTCGGTGGCGGCGGAGGGACGATCGGCGCTGTCGCTAGTGGCGCGACCGGCGCTGCCTATGCCGGCAGCAAGGACGGCCAGATGCTGATCGAGGCTTTCGTCAAGGCGTTCAACGCCGTCTCGGCCCAGGGGCCGGCATTGGCGTCGATGGCCCCGCCCGCTCCTGCCCCTGTTGCAGCGGCCCCGGCAGCAACGGCGACGGCTGCTGTTGACACCAAGATGTTCACCAGTGCCAACGTCAAATCAGCCGCCCTGCGGACCGTTCGGGCCGGAACCGCTCTCACCCCCACCGGCCAGCGCACCGGTCTTTTCATCGAGGTCCAGGACAGCTTCGGCACCAAGGGCTGGGTCTCGGTGGAAGACATGCGCTGATGAACTGAACGGTTGCATGCGGACCGTCCGGCGTGAAATGATCGCGCCGGACGGTTTCGCCGCACATGCGCCGGATCCGGGGGTGCAAGGCTGATGGGCAATCTCAATATCCTCTATGTCGAGGACGATCCACGCGCGGCGCAGGCGGTGCAGGCGCTGCTCGCTGACGACGGTGACCGCCTTGCCTGGGAGCAGACCGGCACGGGCGGACTCCAGCGCGCAGGCGCCGAGCCTTTCGACGTGATCATTCTCGACCGGATGCTGCCCGACATCGACGGGCTGACCATCGTCTCGCGGTTGCGTTCGGCAGGGGTCGGCACGCCCGTGCTGATGCTGTCTGCGCTGGGCCGCAGCGAAAACCGGATCGAGGGACTGGAAGCGGGCGTCGACGACTACCTCGCCAAGCCTTACGAGCCGCAGGAACTGGTCGCCCGGCTGCGCGCCTTGCATCGCCGATCGGCGGGCAAGGTCCACGGCGCGGTGATCATTTACGGCACGTTCGAATGCCACGTGAAGGCGCGCACCGCATTTCGCAGCGGACGGCACATCCCGCTATCCCCGCGCGAATTCGCGCTGTTCCGCTATTTCATGGAGAACGCGGGCGAAACCGTGACGCGGGAAATGCTGCTGCGCGATGTGTGGAACATGAACTTCGATCCGCAGACCAACGTCGTCGATGTCAACATCGGCCGGTTGCGCCGCAAGTTGGAGGAAGGTTTCCCCACGCCCGCGCTAGAGACGATCTGGGGCGCGGGTTACCGCCTGACGAGAGGCGAATGAGCCGCAAGCGACAGACACGCGGCGGCCGCTCGATCTTCGGCCAATTGACCTTGGCCTCGATTGGCATCGCGGTCGCGGCGGTCGCCGTGCTGTTTGCGGTCACGACGATCACCATTCAGCGCCAGACGCGCGCCTCGCTCTCGGCAACGGTTTCGACCGACCTGGCCGGGCTGATCGACATCTATGCCACCGGCGGGCGCGAGGAACTCCTGCGCCGGGTGAACGACCGTCAGGACGTGGTCAGCCTTGAAGGGCGACGATCGCACTACCTTGTGGCCGATGGCGCGGGGCGGCGGCTCTCGGGCGACGTGGCGCACTGGCCCGCGCTGAGCGCTGCGCTGTCCGAGGAAGGGTTCGTCACGCTGGCGGGCGGGACCGAAGCCTTTGCGCAAGGGGCCAAACTGGCGCCCGACCTGCAACTCCTGGTAGCGCGCGAGTATGATCGCGACCGCACATCGCTGCTGGTGCTTTCGGGTGTGTTCCTTGCCGTTGGCGCAGGGATCGTCGGCGCAGTGGCGCTGGCGGCCTGGTTTACCTCGCGGCACCTCGCGCGGCGGATGGACGCGGTCAATGCGGCGCTGGGCGCGGCGGCTGATGGACGCGCGGCAAGCTTCCCCGCCCGGCAGCGCGGCGGCGACGAGATCGACGAGATGGCAGGCCACGGCGCCCGCCTGCTGGCGCGGCAGGCGCAATTGCTCAAAGCCTACAAGCAGGTCTCCGAACACGTTGCGCACGAGGTGCGCACACCGCTGATGCACCTCGACAACCGGTTGGGCACGGCCATGCAATTGCGGCCCGAAGCGCCCGGCGGGCCGCTGGGCCAATCGCGCGAGGATATTCGCGGAATCACCACGATGCTCGATTCACTGCTCGATATTGCGTCTGCCGAAAGCCGCCGTGGCGATCTTGCCGGACTGGCCGAACTCGACCTGTCGTCGATCGTCACCAGCCTTGCCGATCTTTACGAGGACAGCGCCGAGGATGCCGGGCTGACGCTGGACACCCGCGTCACACCGGGGATTACCATGCTGGGCGAACGCATGCAGATTACCCGGCTGCTGTCGAACCTGCTCGACAATGCGATCAAGTATGTGCCTGAAGGGGGGCGCGTCCGGCTCGAACTGTCGCAGGGTCCGCGCATCGTGGTAGAGGACGACGGCCCCGGTATTCCGCGCGACCAGCGAGACCGCGTGTTCGAACGGTTCGTCCGGGCAGGCGCGCCGGGCGACCGGCCAGGGCACGGCCTCGGCCTCGCGCTTTCCCGCGCCATCGCGCAGCGCCACGGCCTGATCCTGCGGCTGGGCGATATCCCGCGCGGGACGCAATTCATTCTGGAGCCTGCCCCATGATACGTAATCCAATCATTGCCGCCTGCCTTGCGGCGGCGCTGGGCGGATGTGCAGGCGTGAACCGGGCGGAACCGGTCCGCGTGGTCCTGCGCGATGCCAGCGAACCTGCGAGCGCGGTGGCCGACCTTCTGGCTGCCGGTCAGAACGCGCAAGGGCAACCGCAGCAACTGGGCAAGATCATCGCCGCCCTCGACAGTCTTGGTGCGCGCCCAGCCGATGCTTCGGCAGACCCGGTGGCGATTTGGCGTTCCGCTGCTGAACTGCCGAACACACCACCCTATCGCGGGCGCGTGCTCGGGCCTGCCTACAAGGCGGGGATGCTCACCCCAGGCATGACCGTGCGCCTGCCCCAGTTGTTCGATGGGGGCCGCGCCGCGCGTGTGGCTGTCGCGACGCCCGGCGCGGGCGCTATCGATTTCACCGTACTCGATGGCGAGGCCAAGCCCGTCTGCCCGCCCGCCAAGGCGCGCAGCCGTCAGTGCACCTGGACCCCGCTCTACAGCGGCCGCTTCGAGATCGTGCTGAGCAACTCCACGACCAATGCCGCCGGGTATTATCTGGTGATCGACTGAGGCATGTCGGGCTGCCCAGATCCGGACCCTGCTTATAAGGACAGGCGTCAGCAAAAGCCGCAGCAGATAGCCTTCTTCCCATAACGACGACGCGCTCCGCCTTGGCAGCAGACCGGCGCAGCGCTCATGGGAGAGAGACGATGATCCGCCACGTGGTCATGATCAAGTTCAAGAAGGATGCCCCGCAGGACAAGATCGACACGTTCCTCACCGAGGTGAAGAAGTTGTCGCATCTCAACCGCGAAGTGCGCGATTACAGCCATGGGCTGTGCGTCAAGACGCGCTATCATTCAGGCGATTTCGATTTCGCCAATTGCTGCGACATCGACACCTATGAGGCGATGGACCGCTATATGTCGCACTGGTCGCATCTGCGGATGACGCCCTACCTGCCCGACATCCTTGAAAACATGATTTCGTTCGACTGGGAGGTGGACTATCACGGCCCCGCTTTCGACGAGACGCTGGCTGCCGAGGAAGCAGTGCGCGAAACTGCCCGGGTCCTGCCGATCCATGCCGATCCGGCCAGGGCCTATGTCCCCGAAGTGCGTGGCCAGACCCGCGAGCGGGCGCGCGAGATGTGCGAGAAGGTGGGCCTGGTCCTGTCATCCGACGAGGAAGAGATCATCGGTTCGGTCTGGGCACCCAACCGGATCATGTTCGTGACCCCCGACGCCGGGACCGATGTCGCCAAGGGCAGCGAAGTGAAGATCGGCATCACCGGCAACTGGCTGACCGGCCCCGCCGTGCCCGCAGGTGACGGCCCCGCCTGGTAAGCCTGCCGTTCCGACCTGCCCCGATCCATCTCAAGGACACTGCTGCCATGATCATACTTGCCGGCCACCTCAAGACCAGCCCTGCCCTCGTCGAAGAGCTTGCCGCCGCGCTGGGTTCGCTGGTGGCGGACACGGTGAAAGAGGATGGCTGCCTCGATTATCATTTCGCCATCGACGACAAGGCCGCAGGCTCGATCCTCGTCTATGAGCGTTGGCGCGATCAGGAGGCCCTGAACACGCACCTCGCCCTGCCCGCTATCGGCGCGGTGCTCGGCGGCTGGGCAGACCGTATCGAAATTGCCGTGCGCAAGTTCGATGCCTCAGGCGAACGCGGCTTCATGGACTGACGGCATCGGCCTGGCTGCGGCACTGCTATCCGGGCAAGGTGCCGGTCTGTCGCAGCGCCTCGCCAAGCGCGAGCGCGGTGGTGGTCGCAAGGTTCATCGAGCGGACCTGCGGCTGCATCGGTGCGCGAATTCGCGCGTCGCAGACCTCGGCGACAGCAGCGGGCACGCCTGCGCTTTCCTTGCCGAACAGCAGGATATCGTCGGACCTGAACTGGAACTCGTAGAGCGATTCACTGCTCTTGGTGGTGAACAGCACCAACCTGCTCGCGCCGATCGTGGCGCGGAAAGCCTCGAACCCGGCATGCCGTACAACCGTGACGTGATCGATATAGTCCATCGCGGTGCGGCGCACCCGCCGGTCATCCCATGCAAAGCCCATCGGCTCGATCAGGTCGACCGCCGCGCCAAGGCACGCACCAAGACGCAGGACCGCGCCGACGTTTCCGGCAATTTCAGGTTCGAAAAGGGCAATCCGCATCGCGGCTGATTGGCGCGAACGAGCGAATCTTGCAAGCTTTGCAAAACGCGCATGGCAATGGGTGCAAGCAAGCAAGATAATATCAATTGCACCTTGTTGCACTCCGGCAAATCGCCCAAAGACGAAAGTCTGAAGGAGACGCGACCGTGACCACGCACGTGCATTTCAACTGGGAAGATCCGTTTGGCCTCGACGGCCAGCTGAACGATGACGAGCGGATGATCCGCGATGCTGCCCACGGCTTCGCCCAGAGCGAACTGCAACCCCGCGTGATCAAGGCATTCAGCGACGAGATCGATGCACCCGAACTGTTTCCGCTGATGGGGCAGGCCGGTCTTCTCGGCATGACCCTGCCCGAGCAGTATGGCGGCGCCGGTGCAAGCTACGTCGCCTATGGCCTTGTCGCGCGCGAGATCGAGCGGGTCGATTCCGGCTATCGTTCGATGGCCTCGGTGCAGTCCAGCCTCGTCATGCACCCGATCTACGCATTCGGATCGGAAGCGCAGCGCATGCGCTATTTGCCCGGTCTTGCTGCGGGTTCGCTGATCGGCTGCTTCGGCCTGACCGAACCCGACGCAGGATCCGACCCCGGCGGAATGCGCACCGTGGCGCGCGCCGACGGTGACGGCTATGTGCTGCACGGCGCAAAGACGTGGATCAGCAACGCTCCCTTCGCCGATGTCTTCGTGATCTGGGCCAAGAGCGAGGCGCACGGCGGGCGCATTCGCGGGTTCATTCTGGAAAAGGGCATGACGGGCCTTGCCGCGCCCAAGATCGAGGGCAAGCTGTCGCTGCGCGCCTCGACCACGGGCATGATCCTCATGGACGAAGTTCGCGTTGGCGCCGATGCCCTGCTGCCCGAAGTGGAGGGGCTGAAAGGCCCGTTCGAGTGCCTCAACCGCGCGCGCTACGGCATTTCGTGGGGCGCCATGGGTGCGGCGGAGTTCTGCCTCAACGCCGCGCGGCAATATGGCCTCGACCGCAACCAGTTCGGTAGGCCCCTTGCCGCAACGCAGCTCTACCAGAAGAAGCTGGCCGACATGATGTGCGACATCGCCTTCGGCCTGCAAGCCTCGCTGCGCGTAGGCCGATTGATGGACGACCACCAGTTCGCGCCGGAAATGATCTCGATGGTGAAGCGCAACAACGTCGGCAAGGCGCTCGATATTGCGCGGATGGCGCGCGACATGCACGGCGGCAACGGCATTTCCGAGGAATATCAGGTCATCCGTCACATGATGAACCTCGAAACGGTCAACACTTATGAAGGCGCGCACGATGTCCACGCGCTGATCCTCGGCCGCGCACTGACGGGCATTCCGGCGTTCTGAGAGCTGTCAGGAAAACTGGAGGCCCGAGCCGGAATCGAACCGGCGTAAACGGATTTGCAATCCGGTGCGTAACCACTCCGCCATCGGGCCTCGATCGCAGGGTCTGCGTGGTTCGGGGGCGGTTAGCCCGAAGCGGGCTGTGCCGCAAGTGGTTCTTGCAAGCGATCAGCCCGAGGGCGCGAAGGTGAGCGTGCGCGCAGTGCTGTCGGCGGACTGAAGCGTCAGGTCGAGGCGCTGGCCGGGGACTGCGCCGGGGATCTTCGCGCGGGCGACCACTGGCAGGTCGAGCAATTGCACCCTTGCCGATTCGCCATCGGTATCGGTGATACAGGCGGCGAACCGCTCGCCCTCGCGGCCCTGAAGCATGACCGTTTCGGCAAGATCGATCACCGCGCGTTCGATCTGCCCCGATGTCGCTTCGGCCTTGGCCATGACGGCGGGCAGGTGGCGGAAGGCATCTTCGACTGCGTCCGGCACCGGCTTTCCATTTGCAACGGCAAGCGTCGCGCGGATCACATAGCGATCGGCCAGGCGCCGCAGCGGCGCGGTGGCGTGGGCATAAGTCGCCGAAATCGCCTCGTGCCACGGGGTCACACCGGGGATCCACGGAGCATAGCCTGCACCGTTACCTGCGCGCCGCACCGCCAGCATGAACGCGGCGTGATGCGGGTTCTTCTGGTCGAGCCTGCGTTCGAAGGTCTTGAGGTCTTCCGCCTCTGGCCATGCGAGGCCGAGCCCGGCGGCAGTCGAGCGCAAACGCGCCATGGCCTTGGCGGTCGGACCGGCCATGACCCGGAAGAGGCCAGTGCCTGCCTGCTGAAGCGCGTCTGCGATGGCAAGATTGGCGGCGAGCGACAGCGCTGCGTTGTGCTTTTCAGACGGCAACAGCGGGCGGAACGCGAGTCCGTAGCGCCCGTCGCCCAAGGCTTCGACTTCCTGTTCGGGCGGATCGACGCGCACAGCACCCCGCGCTTGCTCGGCAGCATCCATCCGCGCGGCGAACTCTGCAAAGGCGGGCGGCAGTTCGCTGTCCTGAACGCTGGTATACGCGAGCTTTGCCCGGCTGCGGATCAGCGCGCGTTCGGCACCGTCCAGCCGCGATTCCCCATCAGGACCAAGCCGAACGGTGAAGATGACCGCCGGGCGAGGTCCATCGGGCAGGAGGCTGGCTGCGCGTTCAGCAAGGACCGGCGGATATAGCCCTGCCTTGCCATCGGGCAGATAGATTGTGCTGCCCCGCTTCCACGCCTCGACATCGACCGCATCGCCATCGTCAACGAACCACGCGACGTCGGCAATGGCATAGGACAGTATCAGGTCACTGCCCGCTGGCTCGATCCAGAGTGCCTGATCGAGATCGGTGGAACTGGCAGGGTCGAGCGTGACGAACGGGATCGATGTACGGTCGATATGGTCGGAAGGGGCACGCGCGGCGGCAAGCTGGGCGGCGGCCAGCACTTGCGGGGGAAAGCTTTCCGGCACCTGATATTGCGCGCGGATTGCGGCAAGCCCTTGATGCAGGACACCGTGCGGATCGTGAATGGCCTTCATGCGTCAAGCTTTGCGCGAAAAGTCATGGATCGACAAATTCGCCTGCGCGCTTTTCCATGCCCGAGCGCACCGCTTCCATCTGATTGCGCGAATACATCAATTCGTGCTGCGCCTTGGACTCTGCAATCAGGATTTCGTCGACGTCCATGTCGGGCGTGCGGTTGGACAGCATCTTCGCGCCGCGCACGGCCGTGGGGCTCTTGCCGGCAATCTCGCGTGCGAGGTCCATCGCAGCCGCAAGCGGCTCCGCGCTGACATGGGTAGCAAAGCCATAGCGAACCGCGTCATCGCCCGAAAATTCACGGTGGGTGTAAGTCAGATCGCGCAGCACATCGTCCCGTACGTTGCCGCGCCACAAGGCGTAGCCTGCCATATCGGGCACGAGGCCCCACTTCACTTCCATTACCGCCAGCCGCGCATCGGGCGCGATGAAACGGATGTCTGCGCCACTGGCCACTTGCAGCCCGCCGCCGAAGCACACGCCGTGGACGGCCGCAATCACCGGCATCGGCAGCTTGCGCCAGACCATCGCCGCCTGCTGCGGACGGTTGGCATTGCCGTGGGTGCGCCCGGTCAGGCTGTCATCGCCCCAGCGTTCGGTGTTGCCCATGCTCGCAAGATCCAGCCCTGCACAGAACGAGCGGCCCGCACCCGAAAGCACAACGCAGCGCACACCCTTCGCATTGTGCAGGTGATGCCCGGCAGCGATAATCGCTTCAAACATGGCATCGTCGAGTGCGTTCATCTTGTCCGCACGGTCAAGCAGGACATGCGCAACGTGATCCGCGATGGTGACGGTGACGCGGTCGTGGAAGTTCATCTCGGGCATCCGCTGTTTTTCGGTTATCGAATGCGATGTTGCCGAAGCCGAGGCGCGCGGTCCAGCGCCGTGTAGCGATTGGCCTTCAGAAACGAACGCGGCCCTTCCCGCGCGTGGCGGAAAGGGCCGCTGGTACTCGCTGTTGCCGCGGCGTCAGGCTGCCGAGGAATTCACGCCCATGCTCTGCAGGTAGCGCTTGATGTTGCGCGCGGCCTGGCGGAGGCGCTGCTCGTTCTCGACCATGGCGATGCGCACATATCCCTCGCCATCCTCGCCATAACCGACGCCGGGCGCGACTGCGACTTCGGCGTGGGTGAGGAGCTGCTTCGAGAACTCGAGACTTCCGAGGTGCATCAGTGCAGGCGGGAGTGGTGCCCATGCGAACATCGACGCCTTGGGGCTGGGGATGTCCCATCCCGAACGCCCGAAGGCCTCGACCATTACATCGCGGCGCTTCTGATACAGCTCACGGTTCTTCTGGACGATGTCCTGCGGGCCATTGAGCGCGGCGCAGGCAGCGGCCTGAATCGGCGTGAACGCGCCGTAATCGAGGTAGGACTTGACCCGCTTGAGCGCGGCGATGAGGCGCGGATTGCCCACCGCAAAGCCGACGCGCCAGCCCGCCATCGAAAAGGTCTTGGACATCGAGGTGAATTCCACTGCGACATCCTTCGCCCCCGGCACTTCAAGGATCGAGCGCGTGGGATTGCCGTCGAAGTAGAGTTCGGAATAGGCGAGGTCGGACAGGATCCAGACCTGATTTTCCTTGGCCCAGGCAACGAGCCGTTCGTAAAAGGCAAGGTCGACCGTCTCCGCCGTCGGGTTCGACGGATAGTTGACGATCAGGATCGATGGGCGCGGCACCGAATACTTCATCGCGCGGTCGAGCGAATCCCAGTAGCGTTCATCGGGCGTGGTCGGCACCGAACGGATCGTGGCGCCGGCGATGATGAAGCCAAACGTGTGGATCGGGTAGCTCGGGTTTGGCGCGAGCACGACATCGCCGGGCGCGGTCATCGCGGTAGCGAGGCTGGCAAGGCCCTCCTTCGAGCCCATGGTCATCACAACTTCGGTCTCGGGATCGAGATCGACGTTGAAGCGGCGACCGTAATAGTTCGCCTGCGCCTTGCGAATGCCGGGGATGCCCGAGGAGGCCGAATAGCCGTGGGCATCGGGCTTGCGCGCCACTTCGCACAGCTTGTCGATCACGTGGTCGGGGGGCGGCAGATCGGGGTTGCCCATGCCAAGGTCGATGATGTCCCTACCGGCGGCGCGCGCGGCGGCCCGCATGCCGTTGACTTCGGCAATGACGTAGGGCGGCAGGCGCTTCATGCGGTAGAATTCTTCGTCCACGGGTGGTTACTCGTCTGAAAAGGCGCGGCAGGAGTGCCGCAATCTCGGCCCTTACGCCAAAAGGCCGAACGTGGAAACCTTGCTTGGAACCAGCGCCAATTGCGCTACGACAGGGCTGCCAAGCTGGCACATCGCGTGTATAGATGGCGGCAGGAAACGGCGAAGGGGCAGGCATGACGGACAAGACGGGTATCGATTCGGTCGTGTTCGAGGATGTATTCCGCCAGCAGGGCGAGGCCATGCGCAGCCTGTTCACGCCGTTGATGCCCGCCATGCAGGGCGTCGCGTCCGAACCGGCAGACCTGCAGCATTGGGCGATGTCGGCGGCGAAACTGCAGAAGATGTGGCTCGATTTCAGTGCCGAACAGTCGGGCAATGTCGAACCGATGCTGGCGCGGCTGGGCGATATCGGGAAATGGACGCAAGTGTTCATGTCGATGGCCGGGCAATTGCCGATCTCGCAGGTCGAGACCCAAACCAAGCTGTGGACCGAAAGCATGGCGCTGTGGGGCGCGGTGATGGGTCAGTACGCGGGCGGCACCACGCCTGCGCAGGATGCGCCCGACCTTCCGCGCAAGGATCGTCGCTTTGCCGACAAGCGCTGGCACGAACAGCCCGCCTTCGCACTGATCCACCAGACCTACCTGCTGCTGTCAGAAAAGCTGCACGACATGGCGCGCGATGTTCAGGGCCTCACGCCTGAACGCAAGGAGCAGCTCCAGTTCGCCACCAAAGTGGTGACCGATGCCCTTTCGCCGGCGAACTTCCCGTTCACAAACCCGGTTGTGATCGAGCGGACGATGGAAAGCCGCGGCGAAAATCTGGTCAAGGGCGTCGAGCATCTGCTGGGCGACTTGCGCAAGGGCCAGCTCACCCACACCGATCCGGAAGCGTTCGAGCTCGGCCGCAACATCGCGGTCACGCCGGGCAAGGTCGTCCATGAAACGCCGCTGTTCCAGCTGATCCAGTATACCCCGGCCACCGGGGAAGTGTTCGAAACGCCGCTGCTGATCTTCCCGCCGTGGATCAACCGTTTCTACATCCTCGATCTCAACCCTCAGAAAAGCTTCATCCGCTGGGCCGTGGCGCAAGGGTTGAGCGTGTTCGTGGTGTCGTGGAAATCGGCCGACGCGTCGATGGCGGACATTGTCTGGGACGACTACATCCGCGCGCAGATCGAGGCGATCGACCTGGTGCGTGATCGCCTCAAGGTTCCGGCAGTGCACACCATCGGCTACTGCGTGGCGGGGACCACCCTCGCAGCCACGCTGGCGATTCTGGCGCGGCGCGGCGAGGCGGACAAGGTCGCCAGCGCAACCTTCTTCACCGCACAGGTCGACTTCGAGGACTCGGGCGATCTGCGCAACTTCATCGACGACAACCAGATCAAGATGCTCGAAAGCTTTTCGACTGACGGGTATCTCGACGGGCGCTACATGGCCGCCGCGTTCAACACGTTGCGCGGGCCGGACCTGATCTGGAACTACGTCGTCAACAATTACATGCTGGGCGACGACTACCCCGCGTTCGACCTGCTGCACTGGAATGGCGACACGACCAACTTGCCCTCGAAGTGGCACGTGGCCTACTTGACCGATCTCTACCGCGACAACCGGCTTGTCATTCCCGACGCCATGGTGGCCGACAACACGCCGATCGATCTGCGCCGCATTGCAACACCGTGCTATATTCAGGCCGGGCGCGAGGATCATATTGCGCCGCCGCAGAGCGTGTGGAAGCTAACCCGGCACTTGTCGGGTGACTGGCGTTTCGTCCTGGCAGGATCGGGCCACATCGCCGGCGTGGTCAATCCGCCCGAATCAGGCAAGTACCAGTACTGGCTAAATCCCGATTCCCCGGCCAGCCTCGACGAATTCGTTGCAGGAGCCAAGGAAACCAAGGGCAGTTGGTGGCCAGACTGGATCGAATGGATCGAAAGCCGATCACCTGCAAAAGTCTCTGCAAAGGGCAAGCGTGTGCCCGGAAGCAAGGGCGACAAGGTGATCGAGGATGCGCCGGGCCGCTACGTCCGTACGCGCTGACGCTGCCCTTGAGCAGATTGCTCCATTCCGGAAATGGTGCACTGCACAATAATTCTTGACATCCTCGGCCGAATAACTATTTTGTGCACTGCAACAAGAGTGAAACGTGGCCGAGCAGGTTCACGGCGCGCTTGAAAGCAGGAGTCGTAAGATGGTCGATGAAGTGAAGGTCAGCACGGACGAAGCTACCCCCGCGGTGGAAGCGGTCGTTGCACAGCCGGACGTTCCGGCAATCGAAGCGGCTGAGCCGGTTGAACCGATTGCCGAAGTAGTGGCAAAGCCGGTCGCCGCTCGCAAGGTCAAAGCCAAGGCGGAACAGCCGGTGGAAGCACCAGCCCCCGTCGTTTCGGAAGTTGCCCCGCCGGCCAAGCCAGCGAAGGCGCCCAAGCTGCCGAAGAAGGCCGCCAACTCCAAAACCGTTATCAAGGCCCGTTCGCCCAAGCCATCCGTCAAGGTGGCAGCGCCGGTGCCTGCGGTGAAGCCCGCAGCCAAGCGTCCTTCCACCGCTACTCCCCGGGTGAAAACCCAAAGCGTGAAAACTCTCGTCGGCACCCCCAAGACCCCGACGACCAGGAAGGAACTTTTTGCAATGGCTACCACCACCACCGAATTCACCGGCAAGCTGCAGAACGCGTTCAAGGACGCCCAGGAAAAGGCCAAGGCCGCATTCGGCGATGCCGGCTCGTTCGCCAAGGGCAACGTCGAAGCCATGGTCGAATCGTCGAAGATCCTCGCCAACGGCCTGCAGGACATGACCAAGGGTTATGTTGCCGAGACCAAGACCTCGTTCGAGTCCATGACGGCTGACGTCAAGGACCTCGCTACGGTCAAGTCGCCCACCGAGTTCTTCGAAAAGCAGTCGGCCCTGATGCGCAAGAACTTCGACGCTGCGGTTGCCGCCAGCTCGAAGAACAGCGAAGCCATGCTCAAGCTGGTCAACGAAGCGTTCCAGCCGATCTCGACCCGCGTCAGCATCGCGGTTGAAAAGATCAAGCACGCTGCCTGATCGCCTTACGGTGCCGCCCAGCAAGGGTGACCTTGCCGCTGGCACCGGAATGGCCTGATTGAACGGACCGGGGGCCCCGCGCCTTCCGGTCCGTTTGTCATTTCGGGCAAATGTCGCCGCCTGGCCATGCCTCTCGGGCCGATTCCGACACACCTTCCCCGTGGTGCCTCTTGTCCTGCAGCGCCGGGAATGCGATATTACTTCCATCATGAGCATCAATCGCCTCGCCCAACCGGACATGTCCGTCCCGCACCGCTGTGCCGGGGACGACGATTCGCATGGCGGATCACGTGGGGCTGGCGGGGATGACCAGATCGGCATCGCCACCAAGACCCGCGCGAAATCCAAGAAGCCGAGCCAGTTCAAGGTGCTCATGCTCAATGACGATTACACCCCGATGGAATTCGTGGTGATGGTCCTCAAGCGGTTCTTCCACATGGACCTCGAGCAGGCGACGCGCGTGATGCTTCACGTCCACCAGCGCGGCGTCGGCGTCTGCGGGATTTTCCCCTATGAAATCGCCGAGACCAAAGTGAACCAGGTGATGGACTTCGCCCGGCAGAACCAGCACCCCTTGCAGTGCACGCTGGAAAAAGCCTGAAAGTGCCATAAAAAACCGGGCCTGTGGCCCGGCTTCTCAATTCCCCGACAAGCCTCGTTCAGCCGGCAGCCGTCGATTTCAACTCGGCCGCCCGTCTGGCGAGCGCGCGGAGCAGAGCGGCGAGCCAGGCCATCGACAGGCTGCGCGCGTTGCGCGAATGTGCTCCGGCACTGCCCTCGGGAATGACTTGCGCGACAAATGACCCGTCCTGCATCCGCCCACCGGTGAAAATGGCTGTGCGCGGAATCAGTGCAATGGCAGCACTCTCAAACGCACCCGAATCTGCCAGCAGCGATATCCACTGGCTTGCGACATCCTTGCGCGTGTCATCGGGCGCGATGCCGAAATCGGACAGTTCGCGCAGGATCCGGTCAAAGCCGCGGCGCTGATCGCCGGGTTCAAGTCCCTCGCACCATGCCGCCAATTCGCTGTAATGTTCGGCAGAACCCTCATCCTGCCGAACCGCATTCAACCACACTTCACTGATGTGTTCATAGGACACGCCGGGACCCTCCTTCAACGACCAGAGGTTTGCATATAACTTTAAGCACGATATGACTATATCTTTCGTTAGTCCGAGTGCAACATGCCGCTTTTCCCTTCCCCGAGCGCGACGTAGCGGCTAGTCCCTGCGCAAAGGCACGGTTCATGCGGCGCGCCGCAGATCCTGACCTGAACCTGTCTGTTTCCACGCAAATGGTTGTCCAGTTGCCCTACACATCGCCCAGCACCGCACAGTGAAGCTCCTCACCGCCACCGATCGCTATATCGCCCGGCTCGTCTTCGTGCCGATGCTGTCGGTGTTCGTCCTCGCCGCGTCACTGCTTGTGCTCGACAAGATGCTGAAGCTGTTCGATTTCGTGGCAACGCAGGGCGGCCCGGTGAGTGTCGTGTTCAAGATGCTGGCAAACCTGCTGCCGGAATATGCCAGTCTTGCCATCCCGCTCGGCCTGATGCTCGGCATCCTGTTTGCATTCCGCAAGCTGGCGATGAGTTCCGAACTCGACGTGATGCGCGCGGTGGGTCTGTCTTATACCCGGCTGCTGCGCGTGCCCTACATGTTCACAATTGCGCTGGCGCTGCTCAACCTCGTGATCGTCAGTTATCTCCAGCCGCTGTCACGCTACTACTACGAACAACTCCAGTTCGAATTGCGCTCGGGCGCGCTGGGCGCGTCGATCAAGGTGGGCGAGTTCAATTCGCTGCAGGACCGCACCGCACTGCGCGTCGATTCGAGCCGTGACGAAGGCCGCGATCTGCGCGGCATTTTCGCGCGGATTCAGACGAGCAACGGCCAGGTCATGGTCATTTCCGCACGCGAAGGACGGTTCTTCGCCAACCGCGAAAGCCCCGACACGGTGATCCTGCGGCTGACCGACGGGCAGATCGTGCAGGATGGGCCACGCATCACCTCGCCCCGCGTGCTCAGCTTTGCCAGCCATGACTTGCCGATAGACCTGCCAAAGATCGAGCAATTCCGCCAGCGCGGCGACGCCGACCGCGAATACTTCCTGCCCGAACTTCTGCAGATCGGCTGGAACGACCGCTATTCGGAAGAAATGCGCAACCAGAGCAAGGCGAGCCTCAATTACCGTCTGGTGGAAGTGGTGATGATGTTCCTGCTGCCATTGCTGGCAGTGGCATTGGCGGTGCCGCCAAAGCGCTCGACCTCGGCGCTGGGCGTGTTCCTGTCGATCGTGCTGGTCGTCGCCTATCACAAGGTCAACCAGTACGGGCAGGACGTTGCCAGCCTTGGCCGGGTCGATCCGGTGCTGGCGCTGTGGGGGCCGTTTGTGGCCTTTGCCGCGCTGATCATGTGGATGTACTGGCGCATCGCCTACGTCCCCGGCGGTCAACCGATCGGCGCGCTCGAAACCGGCTTTGCCAAGATTTCGCGGATGGTGCGCAAGCTGTTCCAGCGCAAACGCCTGCCGGACGAGCCGGTGCAAGCAGATTCCGGGGAGCCAGCCCATGCAGCTTGAGTTCTTCCCGTCGCGCACGCTGGCGAGCTACATCGCGCGGATGTTCGTCGTGCGCATCCTTGCGGTGCTGCTGATGCTCGTGCTCGTGCTGCAGATGCTCGACCTGCTTAGCGAAAGCGGCAAGGTGCTGGCCGCGCCGGGCAACGGGCAAGGTCAGCTCCTGACCTATGTCTCGCTGCGCATGCCGCAGCTGATCAGCCGCTTCCTGCCCTATTCGGTGCTGCTGGCCACGATCATCACGCTGATGACGCTGAACCAGAACAGCGAGGTTATCGCGATGAAGGCGGCGGGGCTATCTGCCCATCAGGTGCTGGCACCGCTGTTCCTTGTCGCCGCGCTGACATCGGTGGTGACCTTCGGCTTCAACGAACGCATCGTTACCCGGTCGACCTCGACGCTCAAGGCATGGCAGAACGTCGATTACGGGCCGATCCCGCAGGAATCCGCGATAAAGACCAATGTCTGGCTACAGGACGGGCCGAACATCCTGTTCGCGCGCGCCGTCACAGGTGAAGACAAGACGATGCGGATGGCCGGGGTCAGCTGGTATCGCCGCGATCCGACCGGCATGGTCACCGAAATCGTCACTGCCCCTTCTGCAGCCTATGCCAATCCCGGCTGGACTTTCCGCCAGCCCGAGATGTTCGACGTGCAAAGCGCGCGCAAGACGAAGTCCACCACCGATCAGGTCTTCGCCAAGTCCGTCGAACCGGTGCAAGTCGTGATCAGCAAGGTCGATGCCGACGCCGAACCGATCTCGGAACTGACCGGGTCCATCGCGGCGATCCGCGAGGCGGGCTTCCGCACCACCGAGATCGACGGCAAGTGGTGGCACAAGCTGTCCGGCCCGCTGTCCGCGCTGCTGATGCCGCTGCTGGGTGCCGTTGCCGCGTTCGGCCTGGCGCGTTCAGGCCACCTGTTCGTGCGCGCCGTGATCGGCATGGCGCTCGGCTTTGCCTACTTCGTGTTCGACAACGCGGCGCTCGCCATGGGCAACTTCGGTGCCTATCCGCCGTTCCTTGCGGCATGGGCACCGTTCGTGCTGTTCCTGCTGATTGGCGAGACGGTGTTGATCCGCACCGAGGAATAAGACCTCAGCGCGGCAACATCGTGCTGCGCGCGAGCCGTCCGACCAGTGGCGTGAGGCCTGCGTAGTTGGCCTTGTCGTACGTTGAATCCAGCCCAAGATGCGCCTTGATCCGGCGGTGCGCCTCTGCCAGCGAGTGATAGGGCACCGAAGGCAGGAGATGGTGCAACGCATGATAGCGCAAGCCCACGGGCGCCCACAGCGGAGCCAGCAACGCTGGCGGCGGCACGTTCACCGAATCCAGATATTGCCCGGTCACAGTCATCGCCTCGCCCTCGTTCTCCCACAGATGCGCTACCAACGTGCGGATCTGGTTGAGCAGCGCGGTCAGCGCGAAAACAGCGAGACCGATAGCGAGCGGACGCCACGAATGCGTCGCGCTCCACCCCAGCACGAACAGCGCCCAGGCCGAAGCGCCCAGTTCCTGCCAGAACACCATGCGCGCGAAATCACCTTCGGGCGCGCGGCGACGGAAATCAGGATTGATCGAAAGCGACGAGGCCCGCTCCCACACCAGCTTGCGCAATGGCGGAACGATGACGCCCAGCGGCACGAGCGCGGCGGAGCGGATGAGCAGGCCCACCGGCAGCAAGAGCGCAAGCACCACGAACAGCGGCAGCGACCATGGCTTCATCAGTGCGAGCGGCAGGTATTCGGGGTCCTCTGCCGTGCCATAGCGCGTGCGCGCGTGGTGGAGCGTGTGGACGCCTTCATAGGTCAGCGACGGGGTAAGCATCGGAATGCCGACCAACACGTTCCATGTAAAGCGGAAGCCCGGCAGCGCAGTCTTGTGGATATGCGTCAGTTCATGGATGAACAGCATGGCGCGGTAAAGCGCGAGCGCCGACACGACACCGCAAAGCACCGCCAGAATGGGATTCTGCAAGAGAATTGCGCCAGCCAGCGCACCGTAGCCGAGCGCAGCCGAGGCAAGCATGTCGGGCCAGTAAATCTCTGGCCGGGCCGTGGCGATATCGCGCGTGAGGTCAACCGCGGCGCGCAGCATTTCCTTGTCATCGGGCGTACCGGCAAGGCCCCGCGGCAGCAAGGTTTGCGCAGGCGCGGCAGAAGCGCGGGGTGAGGAGAGCGTTTCAGTAGCAATCATGCCTTGAATTCCAATGTGACCCTTGCTGTCCCGGCGCCTGCTTCATCGCAGACTGCCGGTCTTTTCCACCTGAAGCGCCCCCACCTGCGCCCCATGGCTTGACATTGCACCGGATTGAACCGCAGTTCCCCGGTCAAATTTCCGCTTACCCGCAAACAAAGGCAAGATCGTGGCTCAGGGCGAAGTAATCATCACTCCCGTTTCCGGCAAGGCCGACCGCAAGGCCTTTATCGACCTCGCCTATCGCATCAACGCCAGTGATCCGCACTGGGTGCCGCCGCTGCGCATGGAAGCCGAGGAATTGATCACGCCGGGCAAGAACCCGTTTTTCGAACATGCCGACGTGCAGCTTTTTCTTGCGCGCCGAGGGGACGCAGTGGTCGGGCGCATATCGGCGCATATCGATCATCTCGCCATTGCGATGGACCCGTCGCAGGGCATGGGTCCGGGCACGGGCAACTGGGGTCTGCTGGAAGCCGAGGACGAGACTGTTGCCAACGCGCTCATCGCCCGCGCCGAAGAGTGGCTGCGCGGCAAGGGCATGAACCGCGTGCTGGCGCCGATCTCGATGTCGATCTGGGAAGAACCGGGCCAGCTGGTCAAGGGCTTCGACCATCCGCCGACGGTGATGATGGGCCACCAGCCCGAGCGATACAACGACTACATCAAGGCGCTGGGCTACCAACCGGCCAAGACCCTCAACACCTACGAGCTTGATATCACAAAGGAATTCCCGCCCCTCATTCAGCGCATCATCGCGTCGGGCGAAAAGAACCCGAAGATCCGCATCCGCCAGGTGGAGCGGTCGAAGTTCGATCAGGAAGCTGCGCTGATCCTCGACATCCTCAACGATGCGTGGTCCGACAACTGGGGTTTCGTGCCGTTTTCCGACACCGAAATCATGTATGCTGGCAAGAAATTCAAGCCGATCGTACGCGAGGACCTCATCATGGTCGCGGAGTACGAAGGGGAGCCGGTCGCGTTCATGATGACGCTGCCTGACCTCAACGAAGCGATCAAGCCGATGGGCGGGAAAATGCTCCCGTTCAACTGGGCCAAGCTGCTGTTGTGGCTGCGCAAGCCCAAGGTGCGCACGATGCGCGTGCCGCTGATGGGCGTGCGCAAGCGGCTGCAATCCTCGCGCCTTGCCAGCCAGCTCGCCTTTATGATGATCGAATACATCCGCCGCAATGCCATCCGCGAGTATGGCGCGACGCGCGGCGAGATCGGCTGGATCCTTGAAGACAATCAGGGGATGAACGCGATTGCCGAGGCAATCGACAGCCACATCAACAAGGTTTACGTGATTTACGACAAGCCGCTCTGATTTCGCCCGTAACGGTTACCGGAAGAGCGGAACCGGCTCGCGCATGGCGGAGTTGTGGTCCATACGCCATGAGGGAATTCGCCAAGTGCTCGAGCAAGGCCAGAATCGGGGGAAACCCTCACTGCCGCGCAAGCGCCGCGCGCTTGGATCCGCACTGGTGGTCGAGGACGATGCCCTGATCGCTCTGGACATAGCCGAGGCGCTGGCAGAGGCCGGCGCTGATCCCGTGTCGATCTGCCCGAGTATTGCCGAGGCGATGGAAGCATTGTCCCACTCTGTCCCTGCCCTGCTCGTGCTCGATGTTCATCTTGCCGACCGTGATGATGGCTGGGCCTTGGCCGAGCTTGCGATCCAGCTTGGCGAAACGCCCCCGCTGGTTGTGTTCACGACGGCGACGCCGCAATCGATCCCGCTTTCAGCCGCGCGGCTCGGCCATGTCCTGCCCAAGCCCTTCCGAACGACCGATCTGGTTTCGTTGATACATCGCGAGCGGCCGGCTGGCCTGATAAGCCGCATACGCGACGCGTTTTCCAGCCACAGCTGATATTGCCGTTACCGGTATCCCCGGCCACACCACCATGAAGGCGTGGCCGGGGCATCCGAGCCGTTAAAAAAGGTCCCCGCCGTTTCCGACGGGGACCTTTCGGGATCGTATCACCACCGCTTGGACGGGAGGGGGGGTCTCGGCGGTGACAAGGATAAAACGACCTGAAATCGCAGGGGTTCCCGGCCGGATGAAAATTTTATTCGGTTTTATTTTCAAATACTAACCGCATTTCACGTCAGATATATGGGCGGGGCGATGCCAATGCGGAACTTTCTATTCCGGCAAAATCGCGGGCCGCCACCATATCGGGAATGCGGATCGAGGTCAGCGTCCAGTCGACCAGACCCATGCGCCTCAGGGCCTGCAACGTCCGGTTGGTGTGGACCAGCGACAGGCCGAGCATGTCTGCGATCTGGCCCTGCGTCACAGTCATCGCCAGCACCCCGCCCGGCGCGAAACCGGTATCGATGGCGCGCTGGACGAGGAACACTGCGAGCGCGGCCATCCGCTCCCGCGCATTGCGCTGCCCGAGCGAGACGATGTGCTCCTCCAGTGCGGCTTCCTCGTGCGCGGCAAGCCAGGTCAGGTCGAACGACAGGCGCGGCTGGCTGGTCACCAGATCGAAGAACCGGTCGCGCGGGAACACGCAGAGCGTAGCCGAGGTGACCGCCTCGACCGAATGGCTCATCTCGTCGTCGAGCGCGGCCTGAAGCCCGATGAAGTCGCCCGGAAACATGAAATTGATAATCTGGCGGCGACCATCTTCGAGAAGCCGGGTGCGCATAAGGATGCCGGACAAGACGGTATAGAGGTTGCGCGGGCGGGCGCCTTGCGTGATCACCTGTTCACCCCGGAGGAACTGGGCCTCGCCCTGACGAAACGCCGCGATCCAGCCGCGCAGGTCGGGGGGCGGCTGGCGCAATCCCTCACATGTCGCCAGCGGACAATCGGCACAGCGCGAGCCCGCGTTTACCGAAATTTCCCCTGTTTCGTCGTCTCGTGCCATCTGTTTCCCCACGCCTTGCCGCACCAAGCATGTGCGGCCGCAGCGGCGCTATGTCAAAAGACAGGGTTTGTTCCCGCGATGTGCCCTATCGCGGCTTATGGCATGTGGGGATCCGGGGCTGAACGTCGTGCAGAACAATGCGGAGCCGCCGCTTGCCTTGGTCGTCGAGGACAGTGTTCTGGTGGCGATGGCAATCGAAGACGCTTTGACCGAGCGTGGCTTCGCTGTGGAAGTGGCGACAACGCTCGTCTCTGCGAAGCGCCTGCTGGCGCGGCGCCAGCCAGTCGCAGCGCTGCTCGACCTGCACCTGCCGGACGGCAACACACTCGATCTGGCGATGCTCCTTCACGACGCAGGCTGCGCCGTAGCAATCAGTTCGGCCTACGATTCCGATGCCATTCCCGATGCGCATTCATTCGCTGCGCAGTTCCGCAAGCCGGTATCGCCCGATATTCTGGCCGAATGGGCAGTGCTGGTGGCCGACCCATTGCGCGAATAGCCCTTGCCCTTGCCCGGGAACCGGTGGACTGTCTCACGCGTTGTGGCGCACGATACTGATCGGAAGGGGTACGAATGTCTCTGGGTGCCAAAGTTGCAAATCAACTCCCATATCTTCGCCGTTACGCGCGCGCGCTGACCGGCAGTCAGTCCGCTGGGGACTCGTTCGTGCGCGCCACGCTCGAAGCCGCTTTGGCGGACGATGAACTTCGCAGCACCATCGGAGAGGGTCGCGCGCAGTTGTACCACGCGTTCAACCGCGTCTGGTCGACCGCCTATGTCGACACGGTGGATCGTTCGTCGGGACTGCTCGGCGATCACGAAGCCGCCGCGCAGGAACGCCTCGCGGCGATGACACCGACCAACCGTCAGGCCCTGCTGCTGACCACGCTGGAAGACTTCAGCATCGACGACACCGCCTACATCATGGGCTGCGAGCCTGAAGAGGTCGAGCGGCTGGTACAGGACGCCATTGCCGAGATCGACCGCGAATCCGCCACCTCGGTCCTGATCATCGAGGACGAACCGCTGATCTCGATGCAGCTTGAAGACCTCGTGCGCTCGCTTGGCCATGAAGTCTGCGGCATGGCCGCGACGCGCACCAAGGCACTGGAAATCGTCGCGCGTGAACGCCCCGGCCTTGTGCTTGCCGACATCCAGCTGGCCGACGGCAGTTCCGGCCTCGACGCAGTGGACGACATCCTGCGTATTGGGTCGGTGCCGGTTATCTTCATCACCGCCTATCCCGAACGACTGCTGACAGGCGACCGGCCCGAGCCGACTTACCTCGTCACCAAGCCGTTTCAGGAACAGACGGTCCGCACCGCGATCAGCCAGGCGCTGTTCTTCGGATCGAGCCGTCCGCTCGACTGATACGCGGCACGCGTCAAACCAAACAACAAAGGGGCCGTGCCTGCCAGGCGCGGCCCCTTTTGCATGCCTCAGGAGCGCCCCTGCCGCATGGTGAAGTCGCTGCGGCGGCGCACCGGGATCAGCAGGACGCAGCGCACCCCTTCAGGTTCGAAACGCAGATCGACCGGATGGCGCAATTCGTGGGCAACGATCTTCTCGATCAATTCGGTGCCGAAGCCGCGCTTGCGCTGTTGTTCGGGATCGATAAGCGGACCACCCCGCTCCAGCCACTCGATCCGGGCGAGGTCTTCACCCGCCATTTCCCATTCGACGAAGACGCGCCCGTTTTCGACGCTGAGCGCACCGTATTTGGCCGCATTCGTCGCCAGTTCGTGAATGGCAAGACCGAGCGAAAGCGCGTCGTTCGGCGCGAGATCCACTTCCGGCCCCTCGATCACCAGATGGCGGTGCTCGTCCTGCGCATAGGGCGCAAGCTCGGCGCGGATGACCAGCGAGATCGGCGTCGTGCCCCAGTCCGAACGTGTCAACAGATCATGCGTGGCTGACAGCGCGCGGATGCGGCCTTCCAGACTGTCGGCAAATTCGGGCAGGCTGGTCGCGCGCCGCCGCGTCAGCGAGATGATCGACAGCACGTTGGCGAGGGTGTTCTTGACGCGGTGATTGAGTTCCCGGGTCAGCGAGTTGCGGATCGAGGACTGCTGCTCGAACCACGCGAGAGCGATGCGGTCTTCCGCTGCCTGTTCGGTGAGAATGCGCGCCAGCACCAGCAGTAGCGTCGCCACCAGCAGCCCGAACAACAGCGTCATCACTGACATCGTCGTGAACAGCGGTGTGGCCGGGGCCTCGATTTCCAGCAGGAACCGGTGCCCGGCAATATCGATGGGGCGCCGGTTGACTTGTCCTGAAACCTGCGCAGGCGAAACTTCAGCGAGCAGGGTCTGCCCCCGGGTATCCAGATCGTACAGGCGGACCCCTGCTCCATCGAGGTGACCTGTATCGATCGAGGATTCGAGAAACCGCTGGGCATTGAACGGCGAGTAGACGAAGCCGCGCAGCTTGCGCGCGCTTTCATCGGCGCCGAGCGAATAGACCGGCATGAACACGAGGAAGCCGGGCGGCCCGTCAGGGCGCCCTTCCTGCTGCAGCACGACGTGTCCCGTAGCCGTGGGCTGGCCGCTTCGCTCCGCCGCTTTCATTGCGGCTCGCCTGACGCTTTCGGAATACATGTCGAAGCCGATGGCGCGGCGGTTGCGAACTGAATCGGGTTCGAGGAACATAACCGGCAACACGAAGGGGCGGCCGGGTTCAGGGGTGGGGCGGACTGCGAATTGCGGAGCCGCCCCGCTGCGCATGATCGCCTCGACCGTCGGGATGTCGTCGCGGTAGATCTTCATCGTCCACCCGATTCCGTCGGAACCGACATAGCGGCCATCAAGATGGAGTTGCTTGATGAACGTGCGGAACAGCGGTGCCTCGACCATTTGCTGGGTGGCAAACAGGGCTGCGCTTGATCGCAGATAAGCCGCATTGGCATTCGACCGACGCTCAAGCCCGGAGGCGACCGCCTGCGCCGTCTGCGCAATCTGCGCGGTCTGTCGACTATCCTCGGCGTTTTCGATCGCGAAGACGCTGAGCAGAGCTACCGCCATGGTCAGGCTGAAAATCCCGATCGGCAGGCCGCGCGGAAACCGCTCGTACCACCGCGGGTTCAGCTTCTTCTGGGCGAGAAGCTTCTCCATTGCGCGCCTTGTTCCTCCATCGCGGAAAAGCCATCAGGAACGATCCCGATCAGTCCACCGTTCCATCCATTGCACCAATCGCGCGGCAAAGGAATTGCCGACGCGCGAGTGTGAAGCGGGAACCGACGGCAATCCATATCGTTCCACATCCAAAGGACCATCTGCAATTGCTGGTGCAGCAGTTGCAGAGGTGTAAACACAGCATCTGCCGCGCCCTTGCGGTCACTTGGATTTTCCCTGGAGGGGGAGGCGTTGACAGATCGAATGTCGAAAGAAAAACCGATGAAACCCGGCCAACAGCGTGGGCGGGGTGGTAAACCGCAAACGCCGGAATGGGCAGACGGGCTGAAACGCCTCTACGATTCCGTCGTTGACGAACCGCTCCCCGACAGCTTCGCAAAACTGCTCGATCAGCTTGACGATCCGTCGCATGGCTGAGCCCGACATGTCACCCCGACCGGCTATTGACCCGGTCTCGTTCAAGCGCGAGCTGACGGGCGTCATCCCGCACCTTCGCGCATTTGCTCGCGGTCTCTGCGGGCGTCCTGACCTTGCCGACGATCTCGTGCAGGAGACTCTGCTCAAGGCCTGGGCCGCGCAGGAGCGGTTCGAGCCGGGCACGTCGATGCGCGCCTGGACTTTCGTCATCCTGCGCAACGCCTACCTGACCGACATGCGCCGCAACCGCTTCCGCGCGGATTACGACGAGACGGTCGCCGAACGCATCCTCGTCGCCCCGGCGGCGCAGGAAGGCCCGATGCACCTGTCCGACATGCACCGCGCGCTTCTGACTTTGCCCCCCGAACGGCGCGAGGCTCTGCTTCTCGTGGGCGCTGGCGGGTTCAGCTACGAAGAAGCCGCGCAGATCTGCGGTTGCGCCGTAGGTACAATCAAGAGCCGCGTCGGCCGCGCCCGCGCAACGCTTACCCAGATGATTGAAAGTGGGCAAATTCCGCGCCGCAGTACTGAAGACGCCGTGGCGCACACCGCAATCATGGGTGAACTCGACCGCACTGTGCAGGCCGGGCACCAGCACTGAACCTGCTGGCGTTCTTGCATCACGGCAACGCACTGCCGCAATTCAGTGGTGCAAACAAAAGCATGACTTGATCGGCACGCATCGGCAGTGGAAGGAGATAACCCACTTCCAGCGTCAGGGCGTCTCCCAAGGTGAACCAGCCGATTTTGCCCGAATCTGCCCCTCCTGCCGAATCTCTGCCCGATCAGCGCGCGCGGCTGCAATCGGCCATCCTGCTCGTGCTTGGGCTGGGGCTGTTCCTTGCGCTGCCATTCGTGCTTTCAATTGGCTCGGTCGTGTTCCTTCCGCCGGTGACCGCGATGATCTTCACGATCGTGCTGGCACCTCTGGCTGACCGGCTGACGCGCTGGGGCGTGCCGAACATGATGGCATCGCTGATCGCGATCCTCGCTTTGATCGCGGTGGTGCTGGTCGCGCTGCTACTGATCCTCCAGCCCGCGTACGTGATGGTAGACCAGGTACCCGCGCTCGCCCGGCAGGTTGCCCGCCGCTTTGCTGAACTGCGCGGCAGCCTGTCATGGGTGGCTGACGTCAACCGCCAGCTTGCCCGGATCACTGGCCACACCTCTACGCGCGAAGTGGTTGTCGCCAGCCCCTCGGTGATCGAACAGGTCGCCTTCGCCACACCCAGCGTCATTCTCGAAGTGCTACTGACCCTGCTGATGACGTTTTTCATGATCGAATCGCGTATCCGCATGAAGCGACGCATCCTGTTCGACCGGCACTCGTTCAACGCTTCGGTCCGGCTCGCACGTGTCCTGCGCGACGTTCAAGAGCGCGTCGGCAGCTACATCCTGACCGTGGCGCTGGTGAATTTTGGTGTGGGAATGTTGGTGGCCGCAGGCGCATGGGCGTTCGGCCTGACCGCCCCGATCATGTGGGGCGGCCTCGCCTTCGTGCTCAACTTCCTGCCCTATATCGGCCCACTCATGCTGATGGGCCTGATCGGTCTGGTCGGCCTCGGCACCGCACCCAGCGTCGGCGTAGGCCTCATCCCGATGGTCGCCTATCTCGGGTTGCACGCGGTGGAATCGAACGTGGTCACGCCATCGATCCTTGGCGCGCGCTTCACCCTGAATCCCGTCGCGATCCTGATTTCGATCAGCTACTTTTCATGGATCTGGGGCGTGTTGGGTGCGCTGCTGTCCGTACCGATCCTGCTGACGATTTCCGCGCTGCTCGACCATATCGGCAAGCCCAATCTCGTCGGATTCCTGTTCGGCGAAGCTCTGTTCGAACCGGGTCGCCTTGCCGGGATGGACGAGGACGACCCGGCACAGGAACCTCAGGCGGGATAAGTCCAGATGCCCTCGTGCGCCATGTTTTCGGTGGCGAAATGCCAGTTCAGATGCTTGTCGATCACGGCCTTGAGGTAATCGGGCCGCAGGTTCTTGTGATCGAGATAGTAAGCGTGCTCCCACAGGTCGATCACCAGCAGTGGCTTGATCTCGCCAACCGAAAACGTCGCCGCGTCATGGGTCTGCTCGACCGCAAGCTTGCCGCCCTTCACCACCAGCCACACCCAGCCCGAGGCAAAATGCGCCGCGCCCTGCGCCGCCAGTTCTTCCTTCAGCTTGTCGAACGAGCCGAAAGTGTTGTCGATCAGGCTGGCAAACTCGCCTGTCGGCGCGGTTGCTTCGGGCGTCAGGCTGTTCCAGTAGAACGCGTGGTTCCAGCACTGCGCCGCGTTATTGAACAGGCCCTTGTCGCCATTGCGTTCTGCAGCGGCGATGATGCCTTCAAGACTGGTCTCAGCAAGATCAGTGCCTTCGATAGCGGCGTTGGTCTTGTCGACATAGGCCTTGTGATGCTTGCCGTGGTGGGTCTGCAGCGTTGTTGCCGAAATGGCAGGCTCGAGCGCAGTATCGGGATAGGGCAGCGGGGGCAGGGTAATGGCCATGATCGGTCAGCGTCCTTGATGCAATTTCGTATCGGCCACCAACGCGCGAGGCGCGCATCGGTTGCGTCACCAGACGGCGACACGAAGCTGATTTCCGGTTGAAATTCGCTGCCCTGCAATTGCAGAAACTGCGCTCTCGTCAGCGCGTCCTGCGATCCACTGCTGCGGTCACTGCCACGTCGAAAGTCACATTGCCCACCGTGCGCAGCAGGTCGGGCAGCACCTCGACCGCCACAAGCAAGGCCAACGGCGCGATCGGGGTGTTCATGGCAATGGCAATCGGCCCCACGGACGCGACGAAGCTGATAGATCCGGGCAGGCTGACCGAACTCAGCGACACGAGAATCGCCACGATCCACGCCGAAACCATCAGCATCGGGGAGAGGGGAACGCCATAAAGATTGGCGACATAGATCGCGACGGCAAGGTTCATTACCGGACTGGTCGCGCGGAACAGCGCCACGGCCAGCGGCATCACGAATTCCGACGTCGTCTCGCGCACTCCCAGCCTGCCGCAAGCGCCGAGCATTGCCGGCAAGGACGCGAGCGACGACTGGGTCGAGAGCGCGATGGTCTGCACAGGCAGCATCGCACGCACAAACGCACCCAATGGTTGTCGCGCAATGGCCACTGCAAAGACATAACCCGCCACCAGAACCACAGATCCGGTCAGCAACAGGATCAGCACATAGTGCGCCAGTGCGCCAATAGCCGCCGTCCCGCTGGAAGCGGCCACCGCCATGCTCAACGCGAACACGCCAATGGGGGCGAGCGCCAGCACCCAGCCGATCATCACAAGCATGGCCGAGGCGAGCGCGGCGAAAAACGTCGTCATCACCTCGCGCTGCGCGCCCGCCAACCGCCCTACTGCCAGCGCGAATACCGCCACGAACAGGATCATCGGCAACATGCGGTCATTGGCGGCAGCGTCGATCACGTTGGTCGGCACGATTGAGCGCAAGAACTCGGCAACACCCGGCACCGGCCCGGCCTCGGCCGCGGCAAGGCTGGTGCGCAACGCAGCGCCTGCTTCTGCCGGGATCGGCAGGAGTTTGAGCAGAACCGGCGTCACCAGAATTGCGGTCAAGGCGCTGAACGACAGCACCCCAAGGAACATGCCAAGGCTGCGCCGCGCCATCGCACCCGCGCTGGCCATTGCCACGGTTTGCGTCACGCCGGTAAACAGCAGAGCCGCCACCAGCGGCACGATCGTCGCCTGCAGGGCGCGCAGCCACATCTCGCCAACGGGCTTCACCCATGTCTCGACCAGCGGCAGTGCTTGCGGCGCAAGGAAGGCTACCGCCAACCCGCCGAGCAATCCGCCGACGAGGCCGATGAACGTCCACATGGCGGGAACTTGCGCGATGGGCGGCAAGGCCACATTCGATTTTGAATCGGACGAATTTTCAGGCGTCGGTAAGGTCATCTTAGATGACATTAGCTATGTCGCGCCCCATAGCAATGCAGCACGCCGCGCTTGCGGCACGGACTAGAGGGAAGAGCCTTTCCATGGCACGCAAGTTCTTCGGCACCGACGGCATCCGGGGCCGGACCAATGCCGGCGTGATGACCGCCGCGACCGCGATGAAGGTGGGACAGGCCGCCGGGACCTATTTCCAGCGCGGCGACCACCGCCACCGCGTGGTCATCGGCAAGGACACCCGCCTGTCGGGCTACATGATGGAAAGCGCGATGGTGGCGGGGTTCACCTCGGTCGGCATGGACGTGGTCCTGCTCGGGCCGATGCCCACTCCCGCCGTCGCCATGCTCACCCGCTCGATGCGCGCGGATCTCGGCGTGATGATTTCGGCCAGCCACAACCCGTTCGAGGACAACGGCATAAAGCTGTTCGGGCCTGACGGGTACAAGCTGTCCGACGAGGCCGAGCTCAGCATAGAAGCCATGCTCGAACAGGACATGGAATTGGCGGACGCGACCCACGTCGGCCGTGCCCGCCGGATCGAGGATGCGCGCGGGCGTTATATCCATGCGGTCAAGGCCAGCCTGCCCGACAACCTGCGATTGGACGGCCTGCGCATCGTGATCGATTGCGCCAACGGCGCGGCCTATCACGTCACGCCCTCGGCCCTGTGGGAACTCGGCGCCGAAGTGATCGCGATGGGCGTCGAACCCAATGGCAAGAACATAAACCTGAATGTCGGCTCAACCCACCTCGACGCGATCAAGGCCAAAGTGCGCGAGACACGTGCCGATATCGGCATCGCCTTGGATGGCGACGCCGACCGCCTGATCGTGGTGGACGAGAAGAGCCAGACGGTCGATGGTGACCAGATCATGGCGCTGATCGGCACGCAACTGGCGGCGCGCGGCGAACTTCGCGGCGGCGGCGTCGTCGCCACGGTCATGTCCAACCTCGGGCTGGAACGCCACCTCAATGCGCAGGGCCTGACGCTCGAGCGCACCTCGGTGGGCGACCGCTACGTTCTCGAACGCATGCGCTCGGGCGGGTTCAACGTCGGCGGCGAACAGTCGGGCCACATGATCCTCACTGATCACGCCACCACGGGCGACGGCACCGTGGCCGCGCTGCAAGTACTGGCCGCGCTGGTCTCATCGGGCAAACCCGCAAGCGAGCTGCTCCACCAGTTCGATCCGGTGCCGCAGATCCTCAAGAACGTGCGTTTTGCGGGTGGAAAGCCGCTGGAAGCGCAAAGCGTCAAGGACGTAATCGCCGACGCTGAAGCACGGCTTGCGGGCAAGGGCCGTCTGGTTATCCGCCCCTCCGGCACCGAACCGGTCATCCGCGTCATGGCCGAAGGCGACGATGCCGCCGAAGTCGAAGCCGTTGTCGACGCGATTTGCAACGCCGTGCGGAAGGCCGCCTGATGCTCGAAATGCGCCCCGATTGCGAACGCTGCGGCACAGACCTTCCCGCCGAGGCCCCGGGCGCGTTCATCTGCTCGTTCGAATGTACCTTCTGCGCCGAATGTGCCGACGATCTCGACGACCGCTGCCCCAATTGCGGCGGCGAACTGATGGACCGCCCGGCGCGCGCAAAGGCGCTCCAAGCCAAGCACCCACCTTCGACAGAGCGCAAGTTCAATCCTTCGACACGCTCAGGATGAGCGGAGAGTAGCTTGAATGACAAAAGGCCTGATCGTGCTGAGCTTGTCGAAGCACGCGCACTACCCTAGCCCAGCGCCATGACCCCACCTCGCATCCTCTCCATCGCCGGCTCGGACTCGGGCGGCGGTGCCGGTATTCAGGCCGACATCAAGACAATCACCATGCTCGGTGGCTACGCGATGACCGCCATCTGCGCCCTGACTGCACAGGACACGACGGGCGTCCACGCAGTCCTGCCAGTCGATCCCGCGATGGTCGCGGCGCAGATCGATGCCTGCGTGAACGACATCGGCGTGGATGCGGTCAAGATCGGGATGCTGGGTTCGCCCGAGATCGCGGCGGTAGTGGCCGACAGGCTTGAACGCCTGTCGGTGCCCGTCGTATTCGATCCGGTGATGATTGCCACCAGCGGCGCCGCGCTGGCCGACGCGGCCACCATCGTTGCGTTCGAGCGGCTGATGGTGCTCGCCACTCTGACCACGCCCAACGTGCCCGAACTTGAAGCGCTGGGCGGCAATGCGGCGATGCAGGCGCGAGGGATTGCCTATATCGCCAAGGGCGGCGACGCCGATGGTCCGGACGTCATCGACCGGTTGGTAATACCCGGCCTCATCGACAAAGTGTGGACCGCACCGCGCATTGACACTCACCACACGCACGGCACCGGCTGCACCCTGTCGAGCGCCATTGCCACGCTGCTCGCCAGCGGGGCCAGCCTTGAAGAGGCGGTGGAGGACGCGCGCGAATTCGTCCGCGCCGCCCTGCTCGCCGCCCCCGGCTTTGGCGCAGGCCACGGCCCGCTCGGGCATCAGGCAGTGCGTTGATCCCAGTCTTCACGGGTCAGCACGAAGTAGACGCTGTCGCACCATTCATCGCCCACCAGCCAGGTCCGCGCCTGCCGGTGGGTTTCGGTAAAGCCCAGCCATTCGAGCAAGCGGAGCGAGGCCTTGTTGCGCGGGTCCACATCGGCCTGAATGCGCGGCAGGTGATGCACGTCAAACCCGCGAGCGATCACCGCGCCCACCGCCTCGCGGGCAAAGCCCTGGCCCCATACTGCCGGATCGAACAGGTATCCAAGATCGGGAAAGCGGTAGAACCCCGCCTTGCCGATTACCCGGCCCTCGTGCTCGACAATGAAATCCTCGCCCAGCGCAGGTTCGATGGCGGCCATGTTGGCCAGCCATTCGCGCGTCTGGTCCTCGCTGTCATGCGGCGGCGTGGACCAGTACGCCATCGCCCGAGGCTGGCCCATGATTGCGTGCATCGGGCCGAAATCCTCCGTCTCGCGCACGCGCCGCAGCACCAGCCGGGGCGTATGGATCACAGGCGTCACCCGCAATCGAGATCGTAGAACTTGACGATATGCGCCCAGGCATCGTCCGCCGTTTCGACGACGGTGAACAGCTCGAGATCCTCGAAGTTGATCACGCCTTCCTCGGCCAGGGCCTGGAAATTGATCACGCGGTTCCAGTAGTCGCCGCCGAACAGCAGGATCGGGATCGGCTTCATCTTGCCGGTCTGGACCAGTGTCAGCAGCTCGAAGAACTCGTCGAACGTGCCGAATCCGCCGGGGAACACGGCCACCGCCCGCGCGCGCAACAGGAAGTGCATCTTGCGCAAGGCAAAGTAGTGGAACTGGAATGACAGATGCGGCGTGACGTAGCTGTTGGGCGCCTGCTCATGCGGCAGAACGATGTTCAGCCCGATCGATTCCGCGCCCGCTTCCTGCGCGCCGCGATTGGCCGCCTCCATGATCGAAGGCCCGCCACCGGAGCAGATCACGAACTGGCGCTTGCCGTCTTCGACGATCCCGCATGTGCTGGCAATCTGCGCCAGCTTGCGCGCTTCCTCGTAGTAGTGCGCCTTGGCGACCAGCCGCTCGATGACCGCCTTGCGTTCCGGCGTCGTCGCCGTGGCCAGAGCCGCGTCGGCCATGTCGGGCGAGGGGATACGCGCCGAACCATACATTACCAGCGTCGATCCGATCGCCGCTTCATCGAGCAGCATGTCCGGCTTGAGCAGTTCCAGCTGGAAGCGCACCGGTCGCAATTCCTCGCGCAGCAGAAAGTCGGTATCGCGGAAAGCCAGCCGATAGGCCGGGTCCTGTTGCTGCGGGGTGGTCTTGGGATGGGTATCTGCAAAACCGGCTTCCTGCTCGGCCTTGTAGAACTTGCGCTTGGTCAGATCGTGCTGTTTTTCTTCTTCGGTCATGGCCCATAAGTCGGGCCACACACGCAAAAGCGCAAGAGGGCGCGAAACGCGCCTTCGGTGACAGCTATGGAAGAAGATGGATGCCCCGCGAGGACTCGAACCTCGATAAACGGTATCAGAAACCGGTGTCTTACCATTAGACGACGGGGCAGCAAGAGGCGCGCAATTAAGCGGCGGCCTGCCATGAGTCAACCCGGAGAAACAGCATTTTTGGGGGCTGGCCTTGCGGGCAAGGCGCGGCAGCGCTAGCATTGCATCCAAGTACCCGGCAGGCATCACGCGGCACGGGAAAACATAAGCGAATACGATTCATGGCGGAGACCAATCCGCCGGCCAGTGGGCATAGTGTGCGATCCGGCAGGAAGAAGGGGCGAGGCAAGCCCCGACCGCCTAAGAGCAATGCCGGGAGCCCGTTCCCGCCCAAGTCCGCCGGCAAGACCAGGCCGCCCGCACCTTTGGGCGGTGACGTGCAGGAAACGATGGCCGCGCCGCCTTGCGCAGCCGAAATCACAGCAACGCCTGCGCCCACGCTCGAACGCCCGCCCACCTGGCAGAAGCCGCTTCCTCATCACCGGCAGGCCTATGCCGCGATCGATCTTGGCACCAACAACTGCCGCTTGCTGATTGCCCGGCCTTCCGGTGAGCACTTCGTGGTGATCGATGCGTTCAGCCGCGTCGTCCGGCTGGGCGAGGGCCTTGCGCAGACCGGGCGGCTTTCGGATGCGGCAATGGACCGCGCGCTGGCCGCGCTGCACGTCTGTGCCGACAAGCTGCGCAAGCGCAACGTCCACCTCGCCCGCTCGGTGGCGACCGAGGCCTGCCGCCGCGCCAGCAACGGGGCCGATTTCATTCAGCGTGTGCGCGATGAAACCGGCATTCGCCTCAACATCATCACCGCGCAGGAAGAAGCGCGCCTCGCCGTGCTCGGCTGCCACATCCTGCTCGAACAGGGCGATGGCCCGGCGATGATCTTCGACATCGGCGGCGGATCGACCGAGATGGTGCTGGTAGAAACCGGCGAGACTGTCCCGCGCATCGTCGATTGGCAATCGGCACCATGGGGCGTCGTCTCACTGACCGAAAGTGTCGGCCCGATTGAGGACTCCCCCGAGGCCCGTGCCCATGCCTATGCCGAAATGCGCCGCCGCGTGGACGAAGGGTTTGCCGATTTCGCGCAGCGCGTCGCCCCGGTGCGCGACGAGGCGCGCGACATGGGCCTGATCCGTCTGCTCGGCACCAGCGGCACGGTGACCACGCTCGCCAGCCTCCATCTGGAACTGCCGCAGTATGACAGGCGCGCGGTAGACGGGCTCGTCGTGCCCTCCGATTCGATGCGCGACATCAGCCGCCGCCTGTCGCAGATGTCGCCCGCCGAACGGATCGCACTGCCCTGCATCGGGCGCGAACGCTCCGATCTCGTAGTGGCAGGCTGCGCCATCCTCGAATCGATTCTGGCGATCTGGCCGGCCGAACGGCTGGGCATCGCTGACCGCGGGATACGCGAAGGCATCCTGCGCAGCCTTATGGCCGGCGGAGCCGATCCGGCACGCGCGCCACACCAACGGAACCATGCCGCATGAGCCGCTCAGGCAAAGACCCGCACGAACGCTTGCGCACCGCCAAGAAGCGCACGGCATCCTCGTCGCGCTGGCTCACGCGCCAGATCAACGATCCATATGTGAAGCAGGCCCGCGCCGAAGGCTGGCGAAGCCGCGCCGCCTTCAAGCTCATCGAACTCGACGAGAAGTTTGGCCTGCTACGCGGTGCACAGCGCGTGGTCGACCTCGGCATTGCGCCCGGCGGCTGGAGCCAGGTCGTTCGCAAGAAGAACCCCGGCGCCAAAGTCGTGGGCATCGATCTGTTGCCGACCGAGCCGATCGAGGGCGTAATCATCTTCGAGATGGACTTCATGGCCGACGAGGCCCCCGCTGCGCTGCAGGGCGCGCTGGACGGGCCGCCCGACCTTGTCGTGTCAGACATGGCCGCCAACACCGTTGGTCACAAGCAGACCGACCACTTGCGCACGATGGGCCTTGTGGAAACGGCGGTGGACTTTGCCATCACCACTCTCGCGCCCGGCGGGGCGTTCGTGGCAAAGGTGTTTGCGGGCGGCACCGATGCAGAGCTGCTGACGATCCTCAAGAAGAACTTCACCACGGTGAAGCACGCCAAGCCACCATCGAGCCGAAAGGACTCGTCCGAGTGGTACGTGATCGCGCAAGGCTTCAAGGGGCGGGCCGAATAGGACGTTAGGTTGTCCCGCGCGTTGTGTCGCATCGCGGGACTGAGGGCAAACACGTAGCTGGCGCAGGTGCGCGGGATGGTTATCGAAACCTTACCCGCATGTTCTGGAGCCACCCGATGACCCCGTTTCGCAAAGTTCTGCTCCCTTTTGCACTCCTCGGCTTCTCAGGCGGGGCACTGGCGCAAGGGTGGAGCGCAGGCTGGAGAGTCGTCGGTGTCGCACAGGATCGCACCGAAGTGCTGGTCCGGCGCGAATCGGTGCGTGAATTGCCGCCGACCGAAGCGCGTACCTTTCAGGTACGGCAAGTCTGGGCAGGATTCGACTTTGCCATGGCAACAGGCCTCGACACCGGACGGCGCATAGTGCTGCTCCAGTATGATTGCGTCGGTCGCCGCGCCCTTGTCGCCGCCTCGACCGACTATGCCAGCGATGGTGCCGTACTTGCGCGAAACGCGGTAACAACCGACGGAGCCGACCAGTACGAGCCGGTGGAACCCGACACTCTCGGGGCAACGATCATGGCCGAGGCTTGTCTCGCCTGAACCGGATCATTGCACTGGAACTGCCCGCGCCGCGTTCCAGTTAAACAGGAAATTGCGCTGCTCGGCCCAGGTCTGCCCCTCCACCCGGTCACCAACAAGACAGGCTGCCGTGTGGTACGGCCCTGCCCCATCGGTCGTACGGAAACTGACGCAAGTGCGGCCGCGATCGGTCTTCCAGCGTCCAGCCAGAATCTCGCTTTCGTAGAAGCTGCCCGTCACGGTTCCGCCGGGCTGGAGCGCCAGCACCATCGGCTTTGTGTAAGGCTGGGCGGGATCAGTAGATAGATCGACGGTCCAGGTCCCGTCGAGAGTCATGGCCGGGGCGGACGGTGCTGCACAAACGGGGGCGGCAATGGCGGACAAGGCCAGCGGCAAGGCAACGATCAAGCGCATGGAATAGGCTCCTGGCATCGGGCGGACTTAGGGTCAGGACCTAGTGTGCGCGACAGTCTCGGCACCTGCAACAAGCACGATCGGCCATGTGAAAAGGGCGCCCGGATTGCTCCGAACGCCCTGTCGTGTTTCAGCCTAAGCCGAAGAAGCCTACTTCTTCGTATTGAGGTACGCGATCACGTCCGCGCGCTGTTGCGCATCGGGCAGGCCTGCGAAGGTCATCTTGGTGCCAGCTGCGAACTTGGCAGGACCAAGCAGCCAAGCGTCGAGCGTAGCATCATCCCAGACGCCGCCCTTGGCCTTCAGCGCATCCGAGAACGCATAGCCGCCGCGGTCGCCTGCAACCTTTTCACCGGCGACAGCCCACAGATTCGGACCGATACCGTTGGCACCGCCCTGATCGATGGTGTGGCAGGCCTTGCACTTGGCGAAAGTCGCTTCACCCTTGGCAGCGTCACCGACCACGGCAACGGCAGCAGGAGCCGCGCCAGCCGCAGGCGCCGCAACCGGCGCAGGCAATGGCAGGTTGGTGCCGAGCGAATTGAGATAGAGAATGACGTTGGCGCGGTCCTGCGCCTTGGGCAGGCCAGCGAACGACATCTTGGTGCCATCGGCATAGGCCTTGGGATTCTTCAGCCACGCATCAAGGTTGGCAAAGTCCCAGTTTCCGCCCTTGGCCTTCAGCGCGTCGGAGAACGCGTATCCACCCCGGCCCGCTGCAGCGGCTTCGCCCACTACGCCATAGAGATTCGGGCCGATGCCGTTGGCGCCGCCCTGTTCGGCCGTGTGGCAGGCCTTGCACTTGGCAAAGATCGCCTCGCCAGCCTTCACATCGCCAGCGGCGAGCAGATTCGGCAGAGGCAGATCGGCTGCAGCAGCGCCGCCTTCTTCCTCTACGCCTTCGATCGCATAGCCCATCTGCTCAGGGCGATGTTCCTTGTCTGCCAGGAAGTAGTGGGCCGAAAGACTGGAAAGTCCCAGAGCCACGATGCCCCCGAACAAGGTCCACCCGGCGATGGTGTTGAAACGATCGTCCATTTACGAGCCCCATTGGCGCACGCCGACACCCTGCCGGCCCCCGCGCGAGTTGCGGCACGCTCTAGTGAGCGGCCCGCCGCAGCGCAAGATGCTTTGACACCCAAAAGTAATGTCACTTGCCGCAAATGGCGCAGAAGCCTAATCGCGCGGGCATCATGCAGAGCTATCCCGCCCCCGCGCTCGTCCTTGTCGAGCAGATGGCCGCCGCCGCCAAGGCCGATCCGCCGCGCGCCGTATCGTTTCAGGGCGCACCCGGTGCGAACTCGCACCGGGCCGCGCTAGAGGCCTTGCCGGATTGTCTCCCGCTGCCCTGCTTCTCGTTCGAGGATGCCTTGGACGCAGTGAAGGAAGGCCGCGCAGGGCAGGCGATCATCCCGATCGAGAACTCGCAGCATGGCCGAGTGGCGGACATCCACTTCCTTTTGCCGGAAAGCGGATTGTCGATCGTGGGGGAGCATTTTCTCGAAATCCACGCCAGCCTGATGGCGCTGGGCGATGGTCCCTTCACCGCAGCCTACAGCCACCCGCAGGCGCTGGGGCAATCGCGCTTCTACTTGCGGGAACGTGGCATCGTGCCGATGAGCTATGCCGATACGGCGGGCGCGGCGGCTTATGTCGCGGAACTTGGCGATCCCACCGTCGCCGCCCTCGCGCCGCGCATCGCGGCGGATCTCTATGGCCTCAAGGTTATCGAGGACAATGTCGAGGACGCGCACGACAACACCACGCGCTTCGTGATTCTGGCAAAAACACCGCTCGAACCCGCCAGGATCACCGTCCCGGCGATGACCACCTTCGTGTTCGAGGTGCGCAACATTCCCGCCGCGCTCTACAAGGCGCTTGGCGGCTTCGCCACCAACGGCGTCAACATGACCAAGCTGGAAAGCTACCAGCGCGGGGCGAGCTTTGCCGCGACCGAATTTTTCGCCGACATCGTCGGGGCGCCCGGCGATCCGGCTGTCGATCGCGCGTTTGACGAACTCGGCTATTTTGCCAAGCGACTTCGCATGCTCGGCACCTACCCGATGGAGCGTATCCGGGGCTAGTTGGGCTTGCCCGATTCAGGCCCGCATGCAACGAAGAGCGGGTGACGGCACCTGCGGCGGCAAATACGGCAACGAACGACGCTGCAGCGGCTGATGCCGCGTGGCGCGCCATGCGCGATGCGGGCGATATCCAGTTCGCCCCGGTCCCTCCTGATCCGGTGCCGGTGACGCCCGAATGGTTGAAGGCGCTTGGCCGCTTTCTCGAATGGCTGCTCTCCCCGCTGGGCCGCGTGCTGGGCGCAAGCTGGGGCTGGGTCGAACTCGCGCTGCTGATCGGCGCCGGCCTTTGCGTTCTATGGATCGCCTGGTCGCTGCTCTGGCCCCTGTGGCGCGAACGCAAGCGCCAAGGCAAGGTGGCCGCCCCCACCTGGACGCCCGCAAGAGAAGAGGCGCTGGCGCTGCTGGCGGATGCCGACGCCTTGGCCGCGCAAGGCCGTTTCGACGAAGCGGCGCACCTTTTGCTCAAGCGCAGTATCGGCCAGATCGCACGCGCCCGGCCTGACTGGCTCAGCCCTTCCAGCACCGCTCGTGAGATCGGCGGGCTTGCAGGCCTTCCCCATGCTGCGCGCGCCGCCTTCGCCGAAATCGCCGCCATGGTTGAACGCGCCCGCTACGCCCTGCGCGCACTCGATTCGGGCGATTGGGCCAAGGCGCGCGAGGCCTATGCCCGCTTTGCCATTGAACGGCTGGAGGCAGGGGCTTGAGCGCGCCTGAATCACCCTTCCCGCGCTCGACCGTGATCGGCATGCTGCTGGTCGGCGCACTGGCCTTCGTCGCGCTGCTCTGGTTCCTAGGCAACAGCACCGGCGGCAGCGGCAACAACGGTGGCGCACATGTCGGAGGGCATGGCCTCAACGGCTATGCGGGCCTTGCGAAAATGCTCGAAGCCGAAGGGCTCGACGTTGTCCGCCAGCGCAACCGGCGCAGTATCGAAACCCAGCCCGGCCTGCTGATCCTGACCCCGCCCACCGAAGCCGACGGCAAGGAGATCGCCAAAGTGGTCGAGGCGCGGCGCTATGTCGGGCCGACGCTGGTAGTACTGCCGAAATGGTTCGCGATGGGGATCAACTCGAAGAAGGCCAAGCGCGGCTGGGTGCAGATTCTCAACACCAGCGCGCCCGAGTGGAAGGGCTTTGCCGACACTGTGACGGTCGACATCGGGGGCGAGAAGGCCGCTCCGGTCGGTGGCTGGCGCGTGGGCACAAGACGCGGGATACTGCCTGATGACCGGCAGGTCGAAACCGGGTCGGGCAAGGGCCTCATCCCCATCGTCAATGCGGGCAACGGCAAGATCCTCGCCGCTTGGCTGGACGACGACGGCTACTATCCCGCGCTGAACGATCTGGCCGGAGTCGATCCCGATTATGGCGGTGAGGATGAAGACCGTTATCCCGTCGTATTGGTGTTCGAACCGGATCTGCTCGACAACTGGGGCCTTGCCGACAGGGACACCGCCTTGCTCGCCCGCGACCTCGTGCTGGCGACCGCCGACAATCGCGGCCAGCCGATCGCCTTTGACATGACATTCAACGGCTTTGGCGCCAGCCGCAACCTCCTGAAGCTGGCGTTCGAGCCGCCGTTCCTTGCCGCGACGCTATGCCTGCTGCTGGCCGCGCTCGCGGTGGCGTGGCGCGCGTTTCATCGCTTTGGCCCCGCGCTGCAGGGCGGGCCGGAGATCGCACACGGCAAGGCGGCGCTGGTGGCCAATGCAGCCGGGCTTATCCGCCGCGCGGGCCGCGTCCATCTTGTCGCCGCGCCCTATGCCGATGCCGCGCGCGAGCGGATCGCGCAGGCGCTCGGCTTGCCGCGCGGAAAATCGCCAGAAGACACCGAGGCAATGATCGACGCCGCGCAGGACCGCCGCGCCCTGCCCGGCCCGCGCTTTGCCGCCGCCGCCGCGCATCTGCGTTCGGCGCGCAAACCCCATGACCTGACCCGGCGCGCCGCCGTGATTCACCAGATCGAGAAGGACCTGACGTGAGCGAAATGACCCTTGAAGACCTTGGCGCGCTCGCCGCCCGCATCCGCGCAGAAGTGGGCAAGGCCGTGGTCGGGCAGGAAGAGGTGCTGGACCATCTCCTCGTCGCGCTGTTTGCGGGCGGGCACGTCCTGCTCGAAGGCCCGCCGGGCACCGCCAAGACATTCCTCGCACAGTGCCTCGCCGCCGCGTTGGGTCTGGATTTCGGCCGTATCCAGTTCACGCCCGACCTGATGCCGGGCGACATTCTCGGCTCGAACCTGTTCAACTTCCAGACCAGCCAGTTCACCCTGACGCGCGGGCCGATCTTCCACGAATTGCTGCTGGCGGACGAAATCAACCGCACCCCGCCCAAGACACAGGCCGCGCTATTGGAAGCGATGCAGGAACGCCGGGTAACGCTCGACGGCGAGGCACACGCCCTGTCCGACCGCTTCATGGTGGTCGCCACGCAAAATCCGATCGAGAGCCAGGGCGTCTATCCTCTGCCCGAAGCGCAGCTCGACCGCTTCCTGTTCAAGCTGCTGGTCGGCTACCCTTCCGCCGAGGAAGAGACCCGCATCGTCACCCGTTATGGCGACGGGCGCGGCGCGCCCAAGCCCGCCGAGATGGGCATCGCGGCAGTGACGGACAGCGCGGAACTCGCCTGCGCCAACAGTGCCGTCGCCAGTGTGACGCTCGCCGACTCAATCGTCGATTACGTGGTGCGGCTGGTGCGCGCCACGCGCGAAACGGGTGACCTCGTGGCAGGCGCCTCGCCCCGCGCCGCCGTGCTGCTGGCAGGGGCTGCGAGGGCGCGGGCCGCGCTCGATGGGCGCAGCTACGTGATCCCCGACGACGTCAAGGCGCTCGCCACGGCGGTCCTGCGCCACCGCCTGCTGCTCAGCCCCGCTGCCGAGATCGAGGGCAAGCAGGTCGAGGCGATTGTCGCGGCTCTGGTCGAAGGCACGGAAGCCCCGCGTTGAACCGTCCCGCCGCCTTGCTGCCCACGCGGCGCGCGGTGCTGATCGTCGCGGGCCTCGCCCCGCTGGCGCTGCTCCTTGCAGCCGCCGCACCTGGCGCATGGATCGCCGCGCCCGCACTCGGTGGCGCGCTGCTCGTGCTGGTGTTGCTCGACGGCCTCTTTGCCGGTGCGCTGGAAGACGTGCGCGTGATCGTGCCTGCCGATGCCGAAGTGGGCGAGGAGGCGACGCTCACTGTGCTCGCCGATCTGGTGCGCGCAGGCTCACGCGTCCGCCCCGAAGCCGCGTTGGCCTGCGACCCCAGGCTCGCCCCCGGCGGGCGCGTTGAACTCACGTTGGCACCCGCAAACGAGGCATGGAGCGGTACGGCACCCTTGCGCCCCACCCGGCGCGGGACAGGTGCGGTTAGCCACGTCTGGCTGCGTTGGACCGGGCCGCTCGGCCTCGCCCATCGCCAGATCAGCCGTGTTTTGAGCGATTCCGTGCGCGTCTGGCCGAACATCGCTCCGGTGCGCAGCCCTGCTTTGCAGATCTTCCTGCGCGATGCCCAGTTCGGCCTGATCGCCAGGCGCATTCGCGGCGAAGGCACCGAATTCGAGGCGCTCGCAGAATACGAACCCGGCATGGATCGCCGCCGGATCGACTGGAAAAGTTCGGCCCGCCACGCCCGCCTCTTCGCCAAGGAATACGAGGTCGAGCGCAACAACCAGATCGTCTTCGCCTTCGATTGCGGTCAGGCGATGTGCGAACCGATCGAGGGCCTCCCGCGCATCGACCGCGCGGTGACGGCGGCGCTGACCACGGCCTACGTTGCGCTGAAAGCACAGGACCGGGTCGCCCTGTTCGGCTTTGCCGCGCGGCCCGAAGTGGCCACGCCCTTCGTCACTTCCAGCCGCGATTTTGCAAGGTTGCAACGCGCGGCGGCAGGGCTGGACTATCACCCCGGTGAACCGAACTTCACGCTCGCGCTGTCAACGCTCGCCGCGCGTCTTCAGCGCCGCTCGCTGATCGTGCTGTTCTCGGACTTTACCGACCCGACCAGCGCCGAACTGATGGTCGAGAATGTCGGACGCCTGGTCGAGCGTCATGTCGTGCTGTTCGTGGTCATGGCCGATGCCGACATGGCGCGGATCGTCTCCGCGCCGGTCACCGGCATGGAATCCGTGGCCGAGGCCGTCACCGCCGCCTCGCTGGTCCGCCAGCGCGCGCTGGTGCTCCAGCGCCTGCGCCATCTTGGCGTGCGCGTGATCGAAGCCCCGCACGACAGGATCGGCACGCGGCTGCTTGATGCATATCTCGCGATCAAGCGCGAAGGGAGGATCGGCTGACCATGGCATCCAGCGCACTGGCCCGGACGATCGGCGGATGGTTCACCAAGGCCCCGCAACAGGCCGTGGCGGCAGAACAGGCCGCGCTGCGGTCAGACCGGTTCCGACTGGAGCGCGAGGGTGACTGGACGCGGCTGGATGCCATCGTCACGCGCATGGAATCAGGCCGGATGCGCAAGCTTTCGGACGAAGACCTGCTCGCCCTGCCCGTGCTCTACCGCACGGCAGCGTCCAGCCTCTCGATCGCGCGTGAAACCTCGCTCGATGCGGCGCTGGTTGCCTATCTCGAAACATTGACCCAGCGCGCGTGGTTCCTCGTCTATGGCCCGCGCGCCTCTTTGTGGTCGTGGTTCAAACGTTTCCTCGGTGGCGAATGGAGCGCGGCGGTGCGTGGCCTCGGCTTCGACATTCTCGTCGCGCTGGCCTTGATGGTGGCGGGTGTGGCGGTGGGCTGGCTGCTCGTCGCCGCGAATCCTGAATGGTACTACGCCCTCGTCTCCAGCGGCTTTGCCGACGAGCGCGTGCCCGGCGCCAGCCGCGAGGTCTTGCATGGAACCTTGTTCGGCAATCAGGACCAGGACGGGATGAGCGTGTTTGCCGCCCAACTGTTCAGCAACAATGCGCGAGTCTCGATCCTGTGCTTCGCGCTGGGCTTTGCCTTTGGCCTGCCGACGATGTTGCTGCTGATTCAGAACACGGCGTTGCTGGGTGCGATGCTGTGGCTCTATCACGGACAGGGCCTGCTGCTCGATTTCATCGGCTGGCTCTCGATCCACGGCACCACCGAATTGTTCGCGATCCTGCTGGCGGGGGCATCGGGCATCCACATCGGGCGAGCCATGGCCTTTCCCGGCAATGCCTCGGTGCTCGACGCCGCTGCCACAGCAGGGCGGCGCGCAGCGCAAGTCATGACCGGCGTGGTGCTCATGCTGATCGTCGCTGCCATCCTTGAAGGCTTCGCTCGCCAGCTGGTCGATTCGACGCCCTCGCGGCTCACGGTGGGCGGCTTTATGCTGGTGGCATGGACCGGCTATTTCTTCGCGTTCCGGCGCGGAGGGAAGGCCTGATGGCCATCGCCCTCCCCTTCCGCAAGGGACGCGCCCCGCGCACGCCGCTCGACCACGAAGACCGGCGGCGTCGCATGGTGATCACACCCGAAGGCGTGCCGCTCCCCTTCCTCCTCGCTTCTCGCGGAGCGCGAGCGGCCGCGCTGTTCCTCGACCTTGCGATGATCGTCGGCGCAATGATCGGAATGACGCTTATCCTGATGAAAGTGGCCGAGGGCGTCGGGCTGGACGTCGAAGGCAAGAACCCGGCCGCTCATGCCATGCAAGCGCTTGGCGTGTTGTGGATCGTCGCGCTGTTCCTGTTCCGCAATGCCTGGTTCCTGTTTTTCGAACTGGGGGCACGCGGGGCCACGCCGGGCAAGCGCATCACCGGCATTCGCGTGGCGGCGCGGGCCAGCGGCAGTTCCGGCGCGCGGCTGACGACCGAAGCGGTGATCGCGCGCAATCTGGTACGTGACATCGAACTGTTCATGCCACTGGTCTTCTTCTTTTCAGCCTGGGCCGAAGGCAGCGACACCGACCTTGCCGGCTGGGCAGGCCTTGCGTGGTTCCTGATCTTCGCCTTCTTCCCGTTCTTCAACCGCGATAGGCTGCGCTGCGGCGATCTGATCGCCGGAACGTGGGTGGTCGAGGCACCCAAACGCAAGCTGGAGCAGGCGCTTTCGACGGGAACGGCAGCACGGGGAACCTCGGCCGAGACGGGCGCGCAGTACCGGTTCAGCGATGCCGACCTTGCCGTCTATGGCGAAATGGAACTGCAAGTGCTCGAACGCGTACTGCGCGACAGTCGCGAGGAAGCGATGCGCGACGTGGCCCAGACGATCTGCCGCAAGATTGGCTGGAGCGCCGGATCGGGTGACGAGCGCGCCTTTCTCGAAGCCTATTACGCACAGCTGCGGGCACGGCTGGAAACCGGCATGCGCTTCGGCAGGCGCAAGGCAAACAAGCACAGCTCCTGAAAGCCGGCCCGAGAGCGAGCCTGAGAACCGGAGCGCCGGAGTTGCCCGGCGTTCCTGCTCAAGTGTGCCTTGCGTTCAGTTCTTCCACTTCCAGGCGCGCAGCAACAGCCCGCCCATGACCTTGCGATACTTCGCCCGCTCGCCTGATGCCGTTTGCATCTGCGCGGCGGTCGAATTCATATAGGCATTGTAGGCCTTCTCGCGGGCTTCTTCCTGTGCGGGATCGGCAAACTTGCTGAACCGCGTCACGAGGTACATATCGGCCTCGCCAGGACGCTTGAATTCGTTGGTCTGGATCTCGTAGCCGGTGATCCAGCCCTGCTTCACCGCATAATCCTGGCCCTTGCGCCACATGCCAGCAAGGTGATTGGCATATTCCAGATCGTGGCCGTCATCGACCGAAATCATTGAAACACTGATGTAATCCCCGCCTACCAAGGGATAGTCCTGGGCAAGTACAGGGGAAGCGCCGGATAGTGCGAGCGCGCACAACAGCATCATGGTCTTCATGTGAGTCTCTCCCGAACAGCGGAGAGCTGAAATGCCCTCCGTCAGTTTTGCTTGCGTCGGGCGACCCATTATGGCTCGGCATCAAGTATCGCAGGGGGTGCGCCTTCGGACCCAGCGAGTCAAACGGTGAAATTTTCTGCTGTTCGGGCAAGGACGGTCTGCCCTGAACAGTATTGCCTCATATGCACTATAACTCGATAAGCTCTGTTGTCCGAACCGCAAAAGGGGAAAGCATGGATGGACTTTCGATCATCGAGGACGATCTCGAGGGCGACGCCATCAGGTCGTTGGTTTCATTCCATCTTTCAGGAATGCATGCCAGTTCACCTGCGTGCAAGGTGCATGCCCTGCCTGTCGAGCGACTGCGCCAGCCAGGCGTGACATTCTTTTCGGCCTGGGTGAGTGAGGCGCTCGCAGGCATGGGTGCCATCCGGGAACTGGATGCGCATCAGGGCGAACTCAAGTCCATGCGCGTGGCGCCTGAGTGGTTGGGCAAGGGTATCGGCGAAGCCGTCCTGCTCCACCTGCTCGCGGTGGCCCGCCAGCGCAGCTATAGTCGCGTCAGCCTCGAGACTGGCCAAGGCCCCGCCTTCGAGCCCGCCCTCGGACTCTACCGCAAGCACGGCTTCGTAAACTGCGAGGCTTTTGCGGACTATGTGCTCGACGATTTCAGCCAATGTCTGACGCTGGTGCTCGCCTGACAAACAAAAAAGGCCTCGCGTTTCGGCGGGGCCTTTTTGTGTTTGTGTTCAACGATGTTGGAGAGTTTTCCCGGGGAAACTCTCCAACACGCGGTGGTTTGTGGCTCAGAGCTTGCCGGTCAGTTCGGGCACCAGCGTGAACAGGTCGCCGACGAGGCCGAGGTCTGCGACCTGGAAGATCGGGGCGTCTTCGTCCTTGTTGATGGCGATGATGGTCTTGGAGTCCTTCATGCCCGCAAGATGCTGGATCGCGCCCGAGATGCCGACCGCGATATAGACTTCGGGAGCGACGATCTTGCCGGTCTGGCCGACCTGGTAGTCGTTGGGCACGTAGCCTGCGTCGACCGCCGCGCGGCTTGCACCGATGCCCGCGCCGAGCTTGTCCGCCAGCGGCGTGATGACCTGCTCGAACGTCGCGGCGTCCTTGAGCGCGCGGCCGCCCGAGACGATGATCTTGGCGCTGGTCAGTTCCGGACGCTCGGACTTGGCGATCTCGGCGCTGACGAAGCTGCTGAGGCCGCTGTCGGGGGTGGCGCTGACGGCTTCGACCGATGCACTGCCGCCGGTCGCGTCAGCCTTGGCAAAGGCGGTGCCGCGCACGGTGATCACCAGCTTGGCGTCGCTGCTTTCGACCGTGGCGATGGCGTTGCCGGCATAGATCGGGCGGGTGAACGTCCGGGGACCCTCGACCGAGAGGATGTCCGATACCTGCATCACGTCGAGCAGCGCGGCCACGCGCGGCGCGACGTTCTTGCCGGTGGTGGTGGCAGGCGCGACGAAGGCGTCGTAGTCCGCCATCAGGCTTGCCACCAGCGGCGCGAGGTTTTCCGCCAGCGCATTGGCGAGCGCCGCGTCATCAGCCTTGATGACCTTGGCAACGCCTGCGATCTGCGCGGCAGCCTGCGCGGCGCCGTCACAATCCGCGCCTGCGACCAGCGCGGTCACTTCGCCAAGCTGGCTGGCAGCGGTGACGGCGGCCAGTGTGGCATCCTTGACCGATGCGTTGTCGTGTTCGACCAGAACCAGTGTCTTCATCTGTCTATCCTCTGATCCGTTCGTCCTGAGCCTGTCGAAGGACGCGGGCAAGGCGTGCGGGCTTCGACAAGCTCAGCCCGAACGGGGAATGGGGGAACGGGGCAGCCCTCAGGCTACGCCCATTTCCTTGAGCTTGGCGACCAGCGCATCGACGTCGGCGACCTTGATCCCGGCGCTGCGCACCGGCGGTTCGCTTACCGTCAGCGTCTTGAGCCGCGGCGCGGTGTCGACGCCGTAATCGGCGGGCGTCTTGTTCGCCAAGGGCTTGGACTTGGCCTTCATGATGTTGGGCAGGCTTGCATAGCGCGGCTCGTTCAGGCGCAAGTCGGTGGTGACCACCGCAGGCAGCGCCAGCTTCACCGTCTGCAGACCCCCGTCGATCTCGCGCTTGACCACGACCGCATCGCCCTCAACCGTAATCTCGTTGGCAAAGGTGCCCTGCGGACGCCCGAGCAATGCCGCGACCATCTGGCCGACCTGGTTCGAATCGTCGTCGATCGCCTGCTTGCCGGTGATGATCAGGCCCGGAGCCTCTTCGCCGGCGATGCCCGCAATGATCTTGGCCACCGCCAGCGGCTCGACCTCGTCGTCGCTCATCACCAGAATCGCCCGGTCCGCGCCCATCGCCAGCGCCGTGCGCAGCGTCTCCTGCGCCTTCTGCGGACCCACCGAAACCGCCACGATCTCGGTCACAACGCCCTTCTCCTTCAGGCGAATGGCTTCCTCGACCGCAATCTCGTCAAACGGGTTCATGCTCATCTTCACGTTCGCAAGATCAACACCAGAACCGTCGCTCTTCACGCGAGGCTTCACGTTGTAATCTATCACGCGCTTCACGCAGACCAGGGCTTTCATCGCCAAGCGTCCTTTCCTCAAAACCAGTTAGCGCGGCATAATTCGCGCTTACGTAAACGTCAACCGCCCAAAGGGAGGGGCTGGCCTGATGCAAAAAGGGGCGCCGGTTGCCCAGCGCCCCTTTGATCTGCAACCGTCAGACGAAGGTCAGGCGACTGCACGCACTTCGGCGACGATCTTTTTGGCGGCATCGCCGAGATCGTTGGCAGCGACGATCGGCAGGCCGGAGTTTGCCAGAATGTCCTTGCCCTGCTGGACGTTGGTGCCTTCAAGGCGCACGACCAGCGGAACCGAGAGGTTCACTTCCTTCGCCGCGGCGACAATGCCGTCGGCGATGATGTCGCACTTCATGATCCCGCCGAAGATGTTGACGAGAATGCCCTTCACGGCAGGGTCCTTGAGGATGATCTTGAACGCTGCCGTCACCTTCTCCTTGGTGGCGCCGCCGCCAACGTCGAGGAAGTTGGCCGGGAATTCGCCGTTCAGCTTGATGATGTCCATCGTTGCCATGGCCAGGCCCGCGCCGTTGACCATGCAGCCGATGTTGCCGTCGAGCTTGATGTAGGCGAGGTCATACTTCGACGCTTCGATTTCCGCCGGGTCTTCCTCGGTCTCGTCGCGCAGGGCGAAAACGTCGGGGTGACGGTAGAGCGCGTTCGAATCGAAGCTCATCTTGGTGTCGAGGACGAGCAGGTTGCCGTCTTTCGTTTCCACCAGCGGATTGATTTCGAGCATGTCGCAATCGAGCGTGACGAAAGCAGTGTAGAGCTGCTCGGCAATCTTGGCAGCCTGCTTGTTGAGGTCACCCGTGAGCTTCAGCGCATAGCCGACGGCGCGGCCGTGGTGCGGCATGAAGCCTTCTGCCGGATCGATCGTGATCGTGGCGATCTTTTCAGGCGTCGAGTGCGCGACGTCTTCGATGTCCATACCGCCTTCGGTCGAGACGATCATCGCAACACGGCTGCTGGCGCGATCGACGACCATCGACAGGTAATATTCCTTCGCGATATCAACGCCATCGGTCACGTAAAGGCGGTTGACCTGCTTGCCGGCATCGCCGGTCTGGATGGTAACGAGGGTGTTGCCGAGCATTTCCTTGGCGAAAGCTTCGACTTCCTCGATGCTCTTGGCGAGACGCACGCCGCCCTTGGCATCGGCGGGAAGTTCCTTGAACTTGCCCTTGCCGCGACCGCCAGCATGGATCTGCGCCTTGACGACATAGAGCGGCCCCGGAAGCTGCTTGGCGGCGGCAACGGCTTCTTCAACGGTCAGCGCGGCAATGCCTGCCGGAATGCCTACGCCAAACTTCGCAAGCAGTTCCTTGCCCTGATATTCATGAACGTTCATGCGTGATCCCCGCTTTGAATTGGCCCCGGCTAGAAACCCGGAAGACCATCAGGCGCGCCGCCATTGGCGCAAAGGTATGCACCGCCGTTGGTGCTTTGAGTCGCGACGCCTAAAGCACAGCAAAGACGGCTTGAAAAGGGGCGTAAACACGCGCCTAAGCCAAAGATGAGGCCAACGCGCCTTGCGCCGCCGCCGCGAAAGGGCCACCTGCCGGAAATCGCATGATCGACCATGACCGCCTTCACCAGATTGTCCGCCAGGCAGGCGCCATGGCGATGGCGACATGGCCGGGCCATGGTCATGCCCTGAACGTGTGGGAAAAGACGCCGGGCAGCCCCGTGTGCGACGCGGATCTGGCGGTCGATGCCTTTCTCAAGCGCGAATTGATGGCGCTGCTGCCCGCGGCAGGGTGGCTCTCGGAAGAGACTGTCGATCACCCCGAGCGGCTGGGCCGCGGCCTGTGCTGGCTGGTCGATCCCATAGACGGCACGCGCGATTTTATCCGGGGCCGCACCGGCTGGTCGGTCTCGGTCGCGCTGGTCAGCGAAGGTCGCGCGCTGATCGGTGCGCTGAGCGCACCTGCACGCGATGAATACTGGTCGGCGGTTGCGGGGCAAGGTGCCAAGCGCAACGACTATACGCTGGCCGCCAGCCGCCGCGCGCAATTGCCCGGAGCGCGGGTGCCCGCAGACAGTCTTGCGCCCATCGATTCCGACCTGATCACGGTCGAAAAGCCCAACTCTATCGCACTGCGAATTGCCATGGTCGGCGCGAACGAGGCTGACCTTCTGGCGACACTTCGCTGGGGATTCGAATGGGACATCGCGGCTGCAACCCTGATCGCGCGCGAGGCTGGCGCCGCCGTTTCAGACGCGTTCGGGCAGCCCATTTCCTACAACAAGCGCGATCCCCGCGCGTTTGGCCTGCTGGTCACCGCGCCTGCCATCCATGCAGCGGCGGTCGAGCGACTTGCCGACCGCGCGGCGAAACTCGCCTAGGCCCAGACTGGCCTAGACAAAATCCTCGGTATCGATCGTCGGCAGGATCGCCCCGGCATAGCGGTGCCCCGCCACGGTCTGCTGGTTGATCAGCGCATCGACTTCCGCTGCGACGGCGACCGGTATTTCCCAATCCCAGCGCGCGATGTTCTCTTCAAGATGCGCGATCTTGCCGGTTCCGGGGATGGTGACGATGTGGTCACCGCGCGAAAGCACCCATGCCAGCGACAATTGCGCAGGGGTGACGCCCTCACGCGCGGCAATGGCATTGAATTGCTCGATCAGCGCGAAATTCCGGGGCCAGTTATCGTCCATAAAGCGCGGCATCGTGCGGCGGATGTCCTTTTCCTCAAGCGCGGCGGGATCGGTGACCCCGCCCGCCAGCACGCCGCGCCCGACCGGCGAGAACGCCACGAAAGTCGTGCCAAGATCACGGCAAGCCTCAAGCACGGCAATTTCAGCCTGGCGGGTCCAGGGCGAATATTCTGTCTGCATCGCGGCAATGGGATGGACGGCCGCCGCCTTGCGCAATGTCTCTGCCGACATCTCGGACAGGCCGATTGCGCCGATCTTCCCTTCCTTCACGAGGTCGGCCATGGCGCCCACCGAATCCTCGATCGGAACTGCAAAATCGCGGCGGTGCATGTAGTAGAGGTCGATGTGGTCGGTCTGCAGCAGCTTGAGCGAGACTTCGAGTTCGCTGCGGATGGTATCGGGATGGCAGTCGGCCCCGCGCTTTTCGCCGCTGGCAAAAAGGCCCATCTTCGACGCGAGGAACACCTTGTCCCGCCGCCCTTGGAGCGCCGTGCCGACCTGCGTTTCATTGTGGCCCAGACCGTAAAGGCGGGCCGTGTCGAAGTGGTCGTAGCCTATGTCTATCGCGCGCTGGAGCAGGTGGATACCGTCCTCGTCGCTCGGCCGGTTGCCATAGGCCCAGCTAAGCGACATGCAGCCAAGTCCGACGGGATTGGTCAGTCGTCCGTTGATGGGGCGCGGTTTGATCGGCATCCGGCAGTCTCCTTGAAGCGTCGGCGATGCCAGCGCGCGGGCGCGGAGGTCAACCGCGAATCGTATGCCTCACATAGCAAACGGCGCCGCCCCCTTGCGGGAGCGGCGCCGCTGTAGTGCGCTGGATGCGGTTACTGGCCGCTGCGGGCCGAGTTCACATCATCCTGGCTGATCGGAACGATCTTGATTTCAACGCGGCGATTGGCCGAACGGCCCTGTTCGGTATCGTTCGAAGCAATCGGCTGCGATTCGCCATAACCCTGGCTGCGGATTCGGGCATAGCCGACGCCGCGCGAGGTGAGGTAATCGGCAACTGCGCGGGCACGGCGTTCCGACAAAGCCTGGTTGTAGGTATCCGACCCGGTCGAATCGGTGTGGCCATAGACGTCGATCAGCGAGTTGGGATATTGCACCAGCGACTGGGCAACACGGTCGAGCGTCGCGCCGAAGGCGGGCTTTACCGACGAACTGTCGACATCGAAGGTGACGCCGTTCGGCAGATTGACGAGAATGGCGTTGCCGCCGTCAGTTTCGCTGACATCAATCCCGGTGCCTGCGGTCTGTTCGCGCAGTTCCTTGATCTGTTTGTCTTTCTGGTAACCGATAACGCCGCCTGCAACGCCGCCAATGCCTGCGCCGACGATGCGCCCGGTCTTGCCGCCGATCAACCCGCCCAGCAGGGCACCGCCAAGTGCGCCGCCGATACCGCCGATGGCAGTGCGGGATACCTTGCGTTCACCCGTGTTCGGATCGGTAACGCAGGCAGACAGGCTGACCAGCGACACTGCGCAAAGGCTCGACATCATTACACGACGAATTTTCATTTCCAGTCCCCTTCGATCGGCATCCCGGTCGCGATCATATGCAACGGATTGCCGCTTTGACAGTTGAGATAAGCCCGATTCGACTGAACGGTTCCCGAACGGGAACCCAAGATGACCGCATCATGCTCTCCCCACTACCCTTTCGCGTTTCCGCTCAAATCTGCTAGGGCCTCGATTGTGACACCTTATCCTTGGTCTGATGTTCTGCTGATACTGGGCCTTGTTGTGCTCAACGGCTTGTTTTCCATGTCGGAACTGGCGATCGTCTCGGCGCGCCCAGCGCGGTTGAAGGTGGCGGCAGAGGAAGGCAGCAAGGGCGCGAAAGTCGCGCTGGAGCTTGCTGCCGACCCCGGAAAATTTCTCTCGACCGTGCAAATCGGCATAACCCTGGTCGGCATCATCGCCGGTGCCTACTCGGGGTCGAGCCTTGGCGGGCCTACCGCCGAGCGCCTGGTCGTCTGGGGCGTGCCCGAACGCTTTGCCGACGACATCGGTTTTGCCATCGTCATTGCGATCACCACCTACCTCAGCCTCGTGGTCGGCGAATTGGTGCCCAAGCAGCTGGCTTTGCGCGCGGCTGAACCGATTGCCAAGATTGCCGCGCCCGCCATGGCGATGATGTCGCGCGTGACCGCGCCGTTCGTGTGGACGCTCGACAAATCATCCGGCCTGCTGATCCGCATGATGGGGTTAAAGGCGGGGTCGGATCAGGAAGTTACCGCCGAGGAACTCCACATGATCTTTGCCGAGGCCACGCGGTCCGGCGTGATCGAGGAGGAAGAGCGCGCATTGATGAGCGGCATCATGCGGCTGGCCGAGCGCCCGGTACGAGAAGTGATGACCCCGCGCACCGAGCTCCACTGGATCGAGCGCCGGGCACCTGAAATCGAACTGCGAGCCGCCATCGAGGACAGCCCCCATTCGCTGCTGCTGGTGGCGGACGGGTCGGTCGACAAGATCGTCGGCGTGGTGAAAGTGCGCGATGTGCTCTCGACGCTGCTCCGGGGCCGCAAGGTGCAGTTGGGACGGCTGATGAAGAAGCCCGCAATCGTGCCCGACCAGCTCGACACGATGGATGCGCTGACCATGATCCAGCAGGCCGAAGTGGCGGTCGCACTGGTGCATGACGAATACGGCCACCTTGAGGGCATCGTGACGCCCGCCGACCTGCTCGCCGCAATTGCGGGCAATTTCGTCGGCCATGGCGATGCGGGCGACGAACCGATGGTGATCGAGCGCGTGGATGGTTCGCTACTCATATCGGGCGCGCTGCCTGCCGATGCTCTGGCCGACCGCCTATGTATCGACCTGCCCGACGACCGCGAATTTGCGACGACGGCGGGGTATTGCCTGTCGGTGCTCAAGCGCCTGCCGGGTGAAGGCGAACACTTCCACGATCAGGGATGGCGCTTCGAAGTGGTCGACATGGACGGCCGCAAGATCGACAAGCTGCTGGTGAGCAGAAGCAAGGCCGCTCTGGTGACTGCGGTTGAGGCGGACGGGTAAAACCCAACGTCCATTCGTCCTGAGCCTGTCGAAGGACGCGCAATGACGCTCACTCCTCGCGCACGTGCTTCGACAGGCTCAGCACGAACCGATTTTTGCGGGATCAATCAAAAAAAGGGGCGCCCGCTCGGACGCCCCTTTTCAATTTCCTGAAGCCGCAAGAATCAGCGCGGCAGCTGGGTCACACCCATCAATGCTTCGTCCACGGCGCGGGCGCACTGGCGGCCTTCGCGGATCGCCCATACGACGAGGCTCTGGCCGCGACGCATGTCGCCACATGCGAAAACGTTCTCGACGCTGGTCTTGTAGTCGGTGACGTTGCCCTTGACGTTGCCGCGCGGGTCAAGTTCGACACCGGCCTGTTCGAGCAGACCCTGCTTGCGCGGACCGAGGAAGCCCATCGCGAGGAAGATCAGATCGGCCTTGATGACGAATTCGCTGCCAGCGACTTCCTCCATCTTGCCATTCACCCACTCGACGCGGACGCATTCGAGACCGGCGACATCGTTTTCACCGACGACTCGCTTGGTCAGCACCGCAAACTCGCGCTCGCAGCCTTCTTCGTGGCTCGACGAGGTGCGCAACTTGAGCGGCCAGTTGGGCCATGACAGCGCCTTGTCTTCCTTTTCAGGAGGCTTCGGCATGATTTCAAGCTGGGTGACCGATGCCGCGCCCTGACGGTTCGAGGTGCCGACGCAGTCCGAGCCGGTATCGCCGCCGCCGATGACCACAACGTGCTTGCCGGTGGCGAGCAGCGAGCCGCGCGGGGCGGCGCGCAGTTCATCGTCGCCTGCATTGCGCTTGTTCTGCTGGGTCAGGAATTCCATCGCCATGCGCACGCCGGGAAGCTCAGCGCCGGGAATGCCGAGGCCGCGCGGGTCTTCCGCGCCGCCGGAAAGCACGACTGCGTCGAAGTTTTCCTGCAAGCTGGCAAAGGAAACGGTTACGCCCACTTCCACCCCGGTGCGGAACTGGACGCCTTCGGCCTCCATCTGCATCGCGCGGCGGTTGATGTGGGTCTTTTCCATCTTGAAGTCAGGAATGCCGTAGCGCAGCAGCCCGCCGATTCGGTCGTTCTTCTCGAACACCGTCACCGAATGACCAGCGCGTGCAAGCTGCTGGGCAGCAGCCATTCCTGCGGGGCCGGAGCCAACGATGGCGACCGACTTGCCGGTCTTCTTCGCCGGCACCTGCGGCTCGATCCAGCCCTCTTTCCACCCGCGATCGACGATGGCGCATTCGATCGACTTGATGGTGACCGGCTGGTCGACAATATTCAGCGTGCAAGCCGCCTCGCACGGGGCGGGGCAGATCCGGCCGGTGAATTCCGGGAAGTTGTTGGTCGAATGGAGATTGTCGACGGCTTCGCGCCAGTCGTTTTCATAGACCAGGTGGTTCCAGTCGGGGATCTGGTTGTTCACCGGGCAGCCGTTGTGACAGTACGGAATGCCGCAGTTCATGCAGCGCGCCGCCTGCCCCTTGAGGCCTGCATCGTCATGCGGGATGACGAATTCGCGGTAGTGCTTCAGCCGCTCCGAAGGCGCATCGTAGCTGCGGTCCTTGCGGTCGATTTCGAGAAAGCCGGTTGCCTTGCCCATTGTAATCTAACCCTTATTCCGCCGCGACCGAGGCGGCTTCGAGGCGCTCGGCCTCCATCTGGCGGAGTGCGCGTGCATAGTCGCGCGGCATCACCTTGACGAACTTCGGCAGTGCGTCTGCCCAGTTGTCGAGGATCTCGCGGGCGCGCCTGCTGCCGGTGTACAGGTGATGACGCTCGACCAGCACGCGCAGGCGTTCCGCGTCGTGACGCAGCATGTCGCCCATGCCGTAGTCATAGACGTCGGTTCCGCGCTGCTGCGGGCGACCGGCGCCGTCATCTTCGTCGCGCTCTGCCGAAATCGGCAGCAGATCGACCATCGCGCCGTTGGCGAGCTGGGCGAAGTTACCGTCCACGTCATAGACGTAAGCGATACCGCCCGACATGCCTGCCGCGAAGTTGCGACCGGTCTTGCCCAGCACCGCAACGACCCCGCCGGTCATGTATTCGCAGCCGTGATCGCCGGTGCCTTCGACCACCGCAACGGCGCCCGAATTGCGCACAGCAAAGCGTTCACCGGCTACGCCGTTGAAATAGGCTTCGCCCGCAATCGCGCCGTAAAGCACGGTGTTGCCAACGATGATGTTTTCAGACGGATCACGTTCGACATGCGCCGGAGGACGCACGATCACCCGACCGCCCGAAAGGCCCTTGCCGACATAGTCATTGGCATCGCCGACGAGATCGAGCGTGACGCCGTGCGCGAGGAACGCGCCAAACGATTGCCCGGCCACGCCCTTGAACGAGACGTGGACGGTGTTGTCGGGCAGGCCCTTGTGGCCATACTTCTTGGCGACTTCGCCCGAGAGCATCGCGCCAACCGTGCGGTTGACGTTGATCACGGTGCGTTCGAGGCGAACCGCCTGGCCGCTTTCGAGCGCGGCGGCACTGGCCTTGATCAGGTCCTGATCGAGCGCGGCTTCGAGGCCGTGATCCTGCGTGCCGCTCCAGTTCAGGGTCGTGCCCTCAACCGGTTCGACGCGGTGCAGGAGCTTCGACAGGTCGATGCCTTCCAGCTTCCAGTGATGGATTGCCTTGTTGGTATCGAGACGGTCAACGCGGCCAACCATTTCGGCGACAGTGCGGAAGCCCATTTCGGCCATGATCGCCCGCAGCTCTTCGGCAACGAAGAAGAAGTAGTTGATCACGTGTTCGGGCTGGCCGGTGAAGCGCGCGCGCAGGACCGGGTCCTGCGTGGCGACGCCGACAGGGCAGGTGTTCAAGTGGCACTTGCGCATCATGATGCAGCCGGCCGCAATCAGCGGCGCAGTGGCAAAGCCGAACTCGTCCGCGCCGAGCAGCGCGGCAACTGCCACGTCGCGGCCCGTGCGGATGCCGCCGTCGGCCTGCACGCAGATGCGGCTGCGCAGGTTGTTGAGCAGCAGCGTCTGCTGGGTTTCGGCGAGGCCGATTTCCCACGGCGAACCCGCATGGGTCAAAGACGTCAGCGGCGAAGCGCCTGTGCCGCCCTCGTAGCCCGAGATCGTGACGTGATCGGCGCGTGCCTTCGACACGCCTGCCGCGACAGTGCCGACACCCACTTCGGATACCAGCTTGACCGAAATACGCGCGCTGGTGTTCACGTTCTTGAGATCGTGAATGAGCTGCGCGAGATCCTCGATCGAGTAGATATCGTGGTGCGGCGGCGGCGAAATCAGGCCCACACCCGGCGTGGAATGGCGGGTCTTGCCGATGGTCTTGTCGACCTTGTCACCGGGAAGCTGGCCGCCCTCACCGGGCTTTGCGCCCTGGGCCATCTTGATCTGCACATCGTCGGCATTGACGAGGTATTCCGCGGTCACGCCGAAGCGGCCCGAGGCGACCTGCTTGATCGCCGAGCGCATCGAATCGCCATTGGCCATGCGGGTGAAGCGCGCAGGGTCTTCGCCGCCTTCGCCGGTGTTCGACTTCCCGCCGATGCGGTTCATCGCCACCGCCAGCGTGGTGTGCGCTTCCCACGAGATCGATCCATAGCTCATCGCGCCAGTGGCGAAGCGCTTGACGATTTCGCTCGCGGGTTCAACCTCGGAAATGTCGATCGGCTCTTCGGCCTTCTTCAGTTCCATCAGCCCGCGAATGGTCAGCTGCCGTTCGGCCTGATCGTTGATCGACTGCGCGAATTCACGATACTTTTCAGACGTATTGCCGCGCACTGCATGCTGCAGGCTGGCGATGTTCGACGCGGTCCAGGCGTGCTCCTCGCCGCGCAGGCGCAGCTGGTACATGCCGCCCACGTCGAGCATCTTCTTGTAGATCGGGTTGTCGCCATAGGCCGCCGCATGACGGCGCACCGTTTCCTCGGCGATTTCCTTGAGGCCGACGCCTTCGATGCTGGTGGCGGTGCCGGTGAAATAGGCATCGACGAAGGCGCTCGACAGGCCGACCGCGTCAAAGATCTGCGCGCCGCAATAGGACTGGTAGGTCGAGATGCCCATCTTGGACATGACCTTGAGGATGCCCTTGCCGACGGCCTTGATGTAGTTCTTCTTTACATCCTTCGGGCCGAGCGGAAGCTCCTTGTCGACCCGGATTGCTTCAAGCGTTTCGAGCGCGAGATAGGGGTTGATCGCTTCGGCGCCATAGCCTGCCAGCACGCAGAAGTGGTGCACTTCACGCGCTTCGCCGGTTTCGACGACAAGCCCGGTCTGCATGCGCAGGCCCTGACGGACGAGGTGCTGGTGCACCGCCGCCGTTGCCAGTGCCGCAGGCATCGGGATGCGGTCTTCGTTCTGGCCGCGGTCAGACAGGATCAGGATGTTCTTGTCGGCGAGAACCGCTTCAGTGGCGGCCCAGCACATTTCCTTGATCGCCATTTCAAGACCATCGGCCCCGGCAGTGGCGGCCCAGGTCGTGTCGATCGTGGCAGTACGGAACGCGCCGTCGAGCGCGGCTTCGACCGAGCGGATCTTAGCGATATCCTCGTTGGTGAGGATCGGCTGTTCGACTTCGAGACGCTTGTGGCTGCCCGCGTCATGACCAAGCAGGTTCGGACGCGGGCCGATCATCGACACCAGCGACATCACCAATTCCTCGCGGATCGGGTCGATCGGCGGGTTGGTGACCTGCGCAAAGTTCTGCTTGAAGTAATCGTAGAGCAAGCGCGAGCGCTTCGAAAGTACCGCAATCGGCGTGTCGGTGCCCATCGAGCCGAGCGGATCTTCGCCAGCAACGGCCATCGGCTCGAGGAACTTCGAGATGTCTTCCTGCGTGTAGCCGAAAGCCTGCTGGCGATCGAGCAACGAGGTCGTCTCGACCGGAAGCGCAGCCAGCTCAGGCTCGACCAGATCGAGTTCCTTCAGCTTGTACTGCGCGGCTTCCAGCCACTCCTCGTAAGGTTCTGCACTGGCCAGCTCGGCCTTGATTTCCTCGTCCTCGATGATCTTGCCCTGATCCATGTCGATCAGGAGCATCTTGCCGGGCTGGAGGCGCCACTTGCGGACAATGTCTTCCTCGCGGAACGGCAGCACACCGCTTTCCGACGCCATGCAGATCAGATCGTCGCGCGTGATCGAGAACCGCGCGGGGCGAAGGCCGTTCCGATCGAGCGTCGCGCCGATCTGGCGGCCATCGGTGAAGGCCACGGCGGCAGGACCGTCCCATGGCTCCATCAACGCAGCGTGATATTCGTAGAACGCGCGGCGTGCCGGGCTCATCAGCGGATTGCCGGCCCAGGCTTCGGGGATCAGCATCATCACCGAATGGGCGAGCGAGTATCCGCCCGCGATTAGCAGTTCGAGCGCGTTGTCGAGACTGGCGGTGTCCGACTGGCCATGCGGAATCAGCGGCCACATCTTGTCGAGATCGGGGCCGAGAAGCTCCGATTCCATCGTGCGGCGGCGCGCGTTCATCCAGTTCACGTTGCCGCGTACGGTGTTGATCTCGCCGTTGTGGGCGATGAAGCGGAACGGGTGCGCCAGCTTCCAGCTTGGGAAGGTGTTGGTGCTGAAACGCTGATGGACGAGACCGAGTGCCGAAACGCAATCGGCATCGCGGAGATCATCGTAGAACGAACCGACCTGATTGGCGAGCAGCAGGCCCTTGTACACGATTGTGCGGGTCGAGAAGCTCGGCATGTAGAGCTGCGTCACGCCCGACAGTCCGTGCTTTTCAGCCATCGAGGCAAGCGGGTTCTGCGTCTGCTTGCGGATGGCGAGCAGCTTGCGTTCGAACGCGTCCTGATCGGGCGTGCCCGCGCCACGCTTGATGAAGCACTGGCGGATCACAGGCATCGAATCCACGACCGCCTTGCCGAGGCCGTCCATGGTGACCGGCACATCACGCCAGCCGATCAGTTCCTGACCTTCCTTGGCGATGAACTTCTCGAAAAATTCGGTGACGAACAGGCGCGACGCTTCTTCTTGCGGCAGGAAGCACATCGCCACGGCGTAATCGCCCGGCTGCGGCAGGTCCTTGCCTTCGGAAGCGGCCCACTTGCGGAACAGCTGGTCTGGAATCTGGATCAGAATCCCGGCGCCGTCACCCAGCAGCGGATCAGCGCCCACCGCGCCGCGATGATCGAGATTGCGCAGAATTTCCAAGGCTTGATCGACAATGGAATGGCTTTTCTGGCCCTTGATGTGGGCGACAAAGCCCACGCCACAGGCGTCATGCTCATTACGTGGATCGTACAGCCCCTGAACCGGCGGAAATCCCATTTCGATGATCGTCCTACATCCAAAAAGAGGAATTGCGCGCGAATCACGCCGCCCGAAAGGCGACGAAAGTTGCGCGGAATGCCCCCATGACTGCAGGAAAGTTATTTTGCAACCGCGCAGCAACAACAAGGGCGCGGTTAAGGCCGAAAATACGGTTGCGATACGGCAGAAAGGGCTGAAATCCGCCAGTCTGACGGCCGAAAATCAGCCCTGTGCGGTCATTCTCTGAAGCGTGGCGAGCGCTGCCCGCAAGGCACGGTCGGCTTCTTCTGCATCGACACTGGCAGCAGGCGTGCCGATGAAATCGGTTGCCTCGATATCCGGCATTGCCGCCGAAGGTGCTGCCCGACCCGGAGCGGCCAGAGGCGAGCCTGCAAGCGGCGCAATCGAGGGACGCTCGAACGGGCGGGCAGAGCCCGAATTGATCGGTGATTGTTGGCCGGGAAATACGACCACAGGTTCGATTTCGGTCGCTTCGTCCTCGTCGGTGGCAAGACCGTCGTCGATATGCAGCGGCTCACGGCGGGCGGCGACTGGTCCCATGTCGAGCAGCGAGGGATAGCGGTCCTCGGCAACTTCGGGTTCAGGGACCACATCGGCTGCGTCAGATTCGGCGCCTGGCACCTTTGCCGGTGAAAGCCTCAGGAAGCGGTCCAGACCTTGCGTTTCGGCTTCGTCGTCAAACTCGCCGTCGTCTTCTGCCTCGGACAACACTGCCGCGACAGGCTGCCATGGAGCGGGGCGCAACTGGACCACACGTTCGGGTTCCATCGGCGCGGTGGCAGCCTGCTGACCCGGACCAGCCGCTTCAAAGCGGGCAATCGCAGGCGCAGGCGGCGGCGCGACAACGACGTATTCGGCAGGTTCGTCCGCAGGTTCAGGCGCGCCTTCGGAAACTGCGACAAACGCGGCCACCGGAGCGCTCGGCGCATTGGCCGGCGCGGCGCGGCGCGAGATGGCCAGTGCGAGCCGCTCGATCAGTTGCACCAGACCGAGATTTTCCAGCGGCGCCGCCTCGATCGGCGTTGCTGTAGCGGCGTGCGCCTGAAGCAACGGTGGGGGAGCGCTGTTGCGCACGGCCACAACGTGCGGTTCAGCGGCGACTGGCACGACGTGCTGCACCTGCTCTGGCAAGGTAGCTGCTATTTCCTGCTGCTCATCGTGCCCGGCAAAGTCGGCGAAGGGCGCGGCGCCGATTGCGTGCGCTTCTTCTAAGAAGGTTGCGAGCGCAAGGGGATCGGGTGCCGCCTCGGCATGAGGCATGACAAGCTGCTCTGGCGCGGCCTCGCCACCGTCAAGCTCGGCAGGTTCCCAGGGAAGGGCGCCCGGCAGGGGCGCGGATTCGGAGGGCATGGCAAGCTGCGGCTCATGGTTCAACGACAGGGCGCGGCGGCGCAACGGGACGTCATCCGCCACTGGTGTATCGAGCGGATCGCCGAGATCCTGCACGGCATTGATCGGGCGGCGCACTTCAAACGCCGGCTCAGCAGCGCCCTTGCCGAACGCGCGGGTGCGGACAGGTGCCGCGATCTTCTCGCGCCCGAGCCACCGACCGATCAGGAACCCGGCAACAGCGCCACCAACCAGCATCAGCAGGGCCAGCAGGATGCGTGCGGTGAAGCCAAGCGGCGGTGCCGCAGCCGGAATGACCGAGGCAATGCCCAAGGCAACCACAGGGCCTTCGAGCAAGGCAGGCGCCACGGCAAAACTGCCAAGGCCCAGGAACGTACCGAACCACAGCGCGGTCACAAGCGGGAACATGGGATTGGCGGTGATGGGCTTGGGCTTGCGCTTTGTCGCGGTCACTGGCGGGCGTCCTGTCTCTTTACCTTTGTGATGGCCCGCGGCGTTCAGGCCGCGCGTACCGACACTTTGCGATGGGGTAACAGGGCTTGGTAAACGAGTTCATAACGCCGAACGTTGGAAGCCCAGTCGTGGTGCTCCCCTACCCATGCCCGCGCCCGTTCGCGGCGGTCGGGCCATTCAGCTGATGTTTCAAGCATTTGCACCATCGCATCGGCCAGTCCGGCAGGGCTATCGGCGGGGAAAAGCGTGCCGTTGACACCATCATGGACCAGTTCGCGGTGGCCGCCCACATCGGACGCCGCCACCAGCTTGCCCTGCGCCATGGCCTCCAGCGGCTTGAGCGGCGTGACGAGGTCGGTCAGGCGCATGGCCTTGCGCGGATAGCAGACGACATCGACCAGCGAATAGTAGCGCTCCACCTGCGTATGGGGCACGCGGCCGACGAAGTGGATCGCATGAGCAGCAGAGGAAGCCGCTGCCTGCGCCCGCAACGCCTCGTCGGCAGGGCCGCCGCCAACCATCAGCAGGCGTGCGCCCGGCACGCGCGCCACGATGGACGGCATGGCGGCGATGAGGTCGTCCAGCCCCTCATATGGATAGAAGCTGCCAAGAAAGCCAATGACCGGGCCTTCGCCCAGCCCCAGCTCCTGCGCCAGGTCTGCGTCGCGCGGCAGGGGATCGCCGAACAGGTCGAGATCGACGCCATTGGGCATGATCGAAAGCTTTTCAGGCGGGTAGCCTCGCCCGATCAGGTCGGCGCGCAAACCTTCGCAGATCGTCACGACCCTGTCTGCGTTGCCGACGACCTCGTTCTCGAGCACGCGGGTCAGCCAGTATTTCGCACTGCCCTCGCGCCCGGTGCCGTTGCCGACGGCGGCGTCCTCCCAGAATGCACGGATTTCGTAGACCACCGGAATGCCGAGCCGCTTGCCCGCCTTTACCGCGGCCAGCCCGCACAGCGCCGGCGAATGGGCGTGGATCAGATCTGGCCGCCAATCAGCCGCAACGTCAACTATGCGGTCCGCCAGCGCGGTCACCTCGTACCATTCACGCACCAGCGGCAAGCCTTGGGCAGTGCCGGGCGTGCGGTGAAAGGTCAGGCCATCCACCTCTTCCGGCTCGCTGGGCGAAGCCGGAGCGGCATGACGCTGCCCGGTCAGCCCGCGCACCTCCAGCCCCATCGCCTCCTGCGCCTTGAGAATGGCGCGGGTGCGGAAGGTGTAACCGCTCTGCAGCGGCAGCGAATGGTCGAGAACATGAAGCACGCGGGTCATCGCCTTTCCCTGCCACGGGAAGCTTAACGCCGCGTCAACCTCGATGGTCTAGCGGTCTGATCTGCCATGATCGACAAGTTCACCCTTTTTCTGCCGCACATCCTGATGGCCATCGCCATCTGGCGCCTGCTGCACCGGGACGATCTGGACGACGACCCCTCACTGCCGAGCCGCAAGACGCCGTTCCGCCAGCCGCGCGAGCCAGGCGGGGAAAAACCCGATGCTTGATCTGTTCCTGCTGAGCTTCGTGCTGGCTTTCATCGGCGTGGGCTTCCGCAAGCCGTTCATCTTCGTGCTCGCCTACACCTACATCGATATCGTGGCACCGCAGAAAGTCAGCTGGGGGATTCTCAGCCACATTCCGGTGTCGCTGATCGCGTTCCTCTGCGCATTCATTTCGTGGTTCGTCGCCGAGGACAAGAACGGTATCCGCTTTTCTCTGCGCCAGTTCATCCTGCTGGCGCTGCTGGTCTATTGCGGTCTTTCGACCCAGACCGCCGACTTTCCGGTGGAAGCGCTGGAGAAGTGGGCGTGGGTGTGGAAAGCGCTGCTGTTCGCACTGTTCCTGCCACTGACGCTGCGCACGCGCCTGCGCATCGAGGCGATCACCATGATCCTGGTCCTATCGATCGGGGTGATCGTGATCGGCGGCGGGATCAAGACGGCGGTCGGCGGCGGCGGCTATGGCGAACTGCGGCTGCTGGTCAACGACAACACCGGGCTTTACGAAGGCTCGATCATTTCCGCCGTGGCCATCGCGGCAATTCCTCTGGCGCTGTGGCTGATGCGTTTCGGCACGATCTTCCCGCCAGACTGGCGCGTTAAGGTCTTTGCGCTGGCGCTATGTTTTGCCTGCGTGCTCATGCCGATCGGTACCGGCGCGCGAACCGGCCTTGTCTGCGTGGTCGTGCTCGCCGCGATGATCCTGCGCACGGCCAAGCGTCGGTTGCTGATCGTTTCGGTCATGGCCATCGGCGCGCTGATCGCGGTCCCGCTCCTGCCCAAGGAGTTCACGGACCGGATGGGCACGATCAAAAATCACCAGTCCGACCAATCTGCCGGTACGCGCATCGCAGTGTGGAAGTGGACGATCGAGTTTGCCAAGACCCATCCGTTCGGCGGCGGGTTTGAGGCTTATCGCCAGAACCGCCTCGAATACGACACGGTCAAGGCCGACTATGCGGGCGACAACAACGCTGCTCTCGAATACCAGCCGATTGTCGAGGAAGGCCGCGCCTACCATTCCAGCTATTTCGAGATGCTGGGCGAACAGGGCTACCCGGGGCTGGCGCTGTGGCTGTCGCTGCATCTTCTGGGCATATGGCAGATGGAGCTGCTGCGCCGCCGTTTCCGCAAGGAGACAAGCGAGGAATTCCGCTGGGTCGGGCCTCTCGCCGAGGCACTGCAACAGGCGCAGGTCATCTATATGGTCGGGTCCACGTTCGTCGGCATTGCCTTCCAGCCCTTTGTCTACATGCTGGTCGGCCTGCAATGCGGGCTCTGGGCCTATATCAAGCGCGTGCGGGCCGCCAAGGCCGAGCCGTTCCGCAAGAGCAGCCCCGTCGCCTTGCCGGCATGACAGCTTAACCGTCTGTTCAAGCCCGCTTGCGCGCTCGCACACTTGCCGCCATGTAGCGCTCGAACAGGCATTTCAGAGAGCGCACGCATGACCAAGATCATTCCCCCGGCCGAGATCGCAGAAATGGTCGGCACGGTGGTTGGCACCTCTGACTGGATCGATATCACGCAGGAGCGGGTCGACCGGTTTGCCGAGGCCACCGGCGACTTCCAGTTCATCCATATCGATCCGGAAAAGGCAAAGCTGACCCCGTTCGGCGGCACGATCGCGCACGGATTCCTGACCCTTTCGCTGATCCCGTTGCTGACCGAGCAAAGCGATTGCCCACGCCCGTTGGGGATCAAGATGGCGGTCAACTATGGCGGCAACCGCACCCGCTTCCTCGCCCCTGTTCGCGTCGGCAAGCGCGTTCGAGGCCAGTTCAAGCTACTTGAAATGGAAGAAAAGCGCCCCGGCCAGTGGCAGCAGACGATGGAAATCACCGTCGAAATCGAAGGCGAGGCAAAGCCGGCTCTGATGAGCGAATGGATCACGCAGTTCTTTGTCTAGGGTCAGGCAGGGTTTGACGCCGGAACGCCAATGAACCCGGCCATTCCGGCAAGAAGAAGGCCGGTCGAACCATCGTCCGGCCGGCCTCGATCATGTCAGGTGTAAATAGGGCTCAGGCCACGGCAGTCAGCTTCCGGCCCTTGGCTTTCTTTTCGAACTTGCCGATCCACTGTTCCACCACCGGGGCGATGGAACCGCGCCAGCGCGAGCCGTTGAAGATGCCGTAGTGGCCGACTTCGGGGGCCAGAAAGTACTGCTTCATGTCTTCGGCAAGGTTCGGGGTGACCTTGAGCGCGGCCTTGGTCTGACCGATGCCGGAGATATCGTCGCGTTCGCCCTCGATGCACAGGATGGCGGTGTCGGTGATTGCGCCCAGATCCACCGCCTGGCCGCGATGGATCAATTCACCCTTGGGCAGGGCGTGGCGCTGGAAAACGACGTCGACGGTCTGCAGGTAGAATTCGGCGGGGAGATCGCAGACCGCGCGGTATTCCTCGTAGAATGTCTTGGTCGCGTCCGCGCTTTCATCGGCGCCCTGCATCATGTGCTGGTACAACTTGTAATGGCTCATCATGTGGCTGCCGAGATTCATCGACATGAAACTGGCGAGCTGGACGAAGCCCGGATAGACGCGGCGGCCTTCGCCCGGATAGTTGGCGGGCACAGTGGTGATCACGTTGTGCTTGAACCACACGTGCGGTTTGGTGATCGCGTGATCGTTGACCGCAGTGGGGCTTTCGCGCGTGTCGATCGGGCCGCCCATCATGGTCAGCGTCAGCGGGCGGCAGGGGTGCTTGTTGGCGCCCATGATCGCCGTGGCGGCCAATGCCGGGACCGACGGCTGGCACACCGCCATCATATGGGCTCCGGGGCCGATATGTTCGAGGAAGCCGGTGAGGTAATCGATGTAGTCGTCGAGATCGAAGATGCCTTCGGTCATCGGCACATACTTCGCATCGGCCCAGTCGGTGATGTAGACGACGCAGCGTTCGAGCATGCGCTCCACCGTGCCGCGCAGCAGCGTGGCGTAGTGCCCGCTCATCGGCGCGACGAGCAGCAGGCGCGGCGCATCCTTGGGCAGGCCGTCGTGCGTGAACATCTTGAGATCGCCGAACGGGCGGGTGATGACCGTGGTTTCCTTGACCGCGTGCGCAGCGCCATCGACATGGATGACCTTCAGCCCGAACGCGGGCTTGCCGCGCGGAGCGGACGCATGTGCGAACACGTCCAGCGCGGAAGCGAGCATCTGGCTGGGACCGATACCGGCCCAGGGGTTGCGGGGATCGTTGAGCATGTCCGCCATCATGGATGACCATGCACTGCCCGCATTCATCAGCGAGCGCTGAATTTCATAAGCCTTGTAGAGCACTGCGAACACCTTTTTTGTTGTGGTCCGCGCCAGTTGGCAAAACCACCGACGGGGACTCGTTGGGCACAGATTGCAGCGATTCGGCTGCTTGTGCAATGCAACAATTGGTCCGAATGCCACACGCCCCCTTCCGGCGGACCCTGCCATAGGCTAGGCGGAGCCGCATGGACGAGGAAACCAAGCCCGCCGAACCCGCCCGCGCCCGCACGCTCGGCCCCTTGCGCATGATCTGGCGCGAGGCTGCGAAGTATCCCGGACGGGTCGCCGCCGCCTCCTTGGCGCTGCTGGTCACATCAGCGGCCACGCTCGCCATTCCGGCGGGATTCCGCCTGATCATCGACAAGGGCTTTGCCGCCGGAGCCGATGTGGACGCGCTGGGCCAATGGTTTCAGTTGCTGCTGCTCGTAGTTCTGGTCCTGGCGATCGGCACCGCCTGCCGGTTCTATTTCGTTTCCTGGTTGGGCGAGCGCGTGGTGGCGGATATCCGCCTGCGCGTGCAAGAAAATCTCCTGCGGCTGCCTCCCTCGTTCTTCGAGAGCAACAGCCCCAAGGAAATCTCGTCTCGAATGACATCCGATACGGCGGTGATCGAACAGGTCGTGGGCACGACCGTGTCGGTGGCGCTGCGCAACGTGATCACTGCAATCGGCGGACTTGCCTACCTGTTCTACCTCGCGCCCAAGCTGACCGCGATCCTGATGATCGGCATTCCTCTGGTCGTCGGTCCGATCGTGTTCTTCGGGCGGCGCGTGCGCAACGTGTCGCGGTCGAGCCAGGACCGCGTTGCCGGGATCGGCGTGATCGTGTCCGAAGTGCTCGGCGCGATGAAGATCGTGCAGGCCTTCGGGCAGGAACAGCGCGAACTCGCCCGCTTTGGCGAAAAGGTCGAGGCGACGTTCCAGACCGCGCTGCGCCGCATATCGCTCCGCGCGGTGATGACCTCGATCGTCATCCTGCTGGTCTTCGGCGGCATCACCATGCTCGTCTGGGAAGGCGCGGTCGGCGTGGCGGAGGGCAAGATCAGCGGCGGCACGATCTTCGCCATCGTCATCACGGCGGGCCTTGTCGCGGGTGCTGCCGGGGCCTTGTCCGAAGTCTATGGCGACCTTCTGCGCGGCGCAGGCGCTGCCGGACGCCTCAATGAACTGCTGCGCGAAGAGCCTGATATTGCGCCACCCGCCCGCCCCACCGCCCTGCCGGTGCCGCCGCGTGGCCAGATCGCCTTCCAGAACGTCGGTTTCCGCTACCCCTCGCGGCCCGAAGTCCTCGCGCTCGATGATTTCACGCTGACGGTGGAGCCGGGCGAGACGGTCGCCATTGTCGGGCCATCGGGCGCGGGCAAGTCCACCCTGTTCCTGCTCGCCCAGCGCTTCTACGATCCGCACGCAGGCACGATTCGCATCGACGGCGTGCCGCTCACCAGCGCCGATCCCGCCGAGATTCGCGCCCGCAGCGCTCTGGTGCCGCAGGACGCAACGCTGTTCGCAGCCTCTGCGCGCGACAACCTGCGCTATGGCAACTGGGCCGCCAGTGATGACGACATCTGGGAAGCGGCGCGCACTGCCAATGCCGAGACGTTCCTGCGCGAACTGCCGCAGGGCCTCGACACTTTCCTCGGCGAAGACGGCGCGCGCCTTTCGGGCGGCCAGCGCCAGCGTATCGCGATTGCCCGCGCAGTCCTGCGCAAGGCCCCGATCCTGCTCCTCGACGAAGCAACCAGCGCGCTTGACGCCGAAAGCGAACGTCTGGTCCAGGAAGCGCTCGACCGGCTGATGAAGGAGCGCACGACGCTGGTCATTGCTCACCGCCTCGCCACGATCCGCGCAGCGGACCGGATCGTGGTAATGGACGGTGGCCGGATCGTCGAGCAAGGCACGCACACCAGCCTTTCGGCGGCAGGCGGGCTTTACGCAAAGCTGGCGCGGCTGCAGTTCGAGGGCATGACGGCCTGACGCTTGCGCTTCCATCTTGACTTGATGCTGCACTGCGTCAAACCGGCACGACCACCTCGATAAAGGCCCCACATGGATACGATCGTCACTGCCATCCTGCTCGGCATCGTCGAGGGTCTGACCGAATTCCTGCCCGTGTCATCGACTGGACACCTGATTCTGGCGACCGAGTTGTTCGGCTACGACGCGCACCAGTGGGCCATGTTCAACGTGGTGATTCAGCTTGGCGCGATCCTCGCGGTGGTCGTGCAATACTGGCGGACGTTCTGGGCGGTGGGCATGGGTCTGCTCAAACTGCAGCCGACGTCGCTGCGCTTCCTGCGCAACCTGCTTGCGGCTTTCATTCCCTCGGCGATCCTTGGCCTGCTGCTCAAGGACTATATCGACGTGCTGCTCGGCAGCCCGATGGTGGTGTGCTGGGCGCTGATCGTGGGCGGCGTCGCCATCCTCGTGATCGAAAAGCACGCCAAGACCGGCGAACTGACCGGCATCGGCCAATTGCCGTTGCGACAGGCGATCGGCGTCGGCCTTGCGCAGTGTTTGGCGATGGTTCCCGGCGTGAGCCGATCAGGCGCGACGATCATGGGCGCGCTGGCCATGGGCATCGAGCGACGCACCGCCGCCGAGTTCAGCTTCTTCCTCGCCATCCCCACCATGCTGGGCGCTACCACGCTGGAATTGCTCGATAACCGCGAGGCGGTGATGAGCGGCACGCTTGGCGTGGGCTGGACCGAAATCGCGATAGGCTTTGGCGTATCCTTTGTCGTGGCGCTCGCCGTGATCCGGCTGTTCGTGGCCTATGTCAGCCGCTCAGGTTTCAAGCCGTTTGCGTGGTACCGTATCGTGGCTGGCGCACTCGCAATTGCCTGGCTGACCCTCCGCTAGATTAAAAAGACCTGAAAATCGCCCCACCGCATTCGCGGAACCAAGTGCCGCGTTCGGGATTGACCGGACAGACAGCACTTCAAGGGGTACGAATTATGGGCCTTATCATTCTTCTCGTCGTCGGCGGCATTCTCGGCTGGCTCGCCAGCATCGTCATGCGCACCGATGGCCAGCAGGGCATCTTCCTGAACATCGTGGTCGGCATCGTCGGCGCGCTTCTGGGCGGTTTCCTGCTCGCTCCGCTGATCGGCGGCGGCAGCATCACCAACGGCATCTCGGCCGGCACCCTGATCGTGTCGTTCCTTGGCGCACTGATCCTCCTCGCGATCGTGAACCTCGTTCGTCGTGGTTCGGTCCGCTAAACCGATCTGCCTTTCCACCAATCGTAAACCGAGGGCGGCCCGCAAGGACCGCCTTCACCTTGACCAGACAGCAAACCAGAAGGAGAATGCCATGAAGGCTATTATCAAGAGCGCAATGATGGCTTCGGTCGTTGCAATGGGTCTCGGCCTTTCCGCGTGCGACAGCGCCAAGGAAAATGCAGCCGAAGATCAGGCTGGCGCCGTTCGCGCGTCGAGCGAAGCGACTGCCGACGCGATGGAAGATACCGCCGACAAGATGGGCGGCGCTTCGGAAGATGCCATGGAAAACAAGGCTGAAGCCGTGCGCGACGCAGGCGAAGCCAAGGCTGACGCCATGGAAGACAATGCCGACAAGATGGACAAGACGCCGGGCTGATCGCCTCGCGTAAGACATTCCAGACCGACGAACCCGGCATGCTTCGCGCATTGCCGGGTTTTTCGTGGCTCAGACGGCGGCAGCGCCCGATCCGCGCCCACCGCGCATGTGATATTCCAGCGTGCCGCGATGCAGAACGTCATCGACATCGATCACGGCAGTATTGGCGTACGTGAACCCCGGCCCCAGCGTCCGGTAAAGCCGGTCGAAATCGCGCTCGACGGTCTGGTGATAGAGATCGGCGAAGCTTTCGATCACGAAGTAGGTCGGCTGCAGATCGTCGATCACGTAATCGGTGCGGGTCACGCGGTCGACATTGAGCATGATCCGGTTGGGCGACTGGGCTTCCAGCGCGAACACCGCCTCGCGCGGACCGGAAAGAATGCCCGCGCCGTAAACGCGCAAGGCGCCGTCCTCGATCATCAGCCCGAATTCGACCGTGTACCAGTAAAGCGCCCCCAACGCCTTCAACCGGTTATGCCGCATCGCCTTCCACCCGGCACGGCCATACTCCTGCATGTAGTCGGCATACGTCGGATCGGTGAGCATCGGCACGTGGCCGAACACGTCATGGAAGACGTCCGGCTCCTGGATATAGTCGAACGCCTCGCGCGTGCGGATGAAGTTGCCCGCAGGGAAGCGGCGATTGGCGAGGTGCCAGAAGAACACGTGATCGGGGATCAGCATCGGCACCGGCACCACGCTCCAGCCGGTCAGCGCATCAAGACGCGACGAAAGCCGTGCGAAATCGGGCACGCCGCCCTGCCCAAGATCCAGCCGCTCCAGCCCGGCCATGAAGGCACTGCACGCCCGGCCGGGCAGTACGTCCATCTGACGGGCGTAAAGCGCGTCCCAGATCGCGTGTTCGGCAGCGCTATAGACGTGCTGCGCCGGTTCCAGCCAATCCTCGCCAACCCGCTCAGGACGGCGCAGAGGAGCGGTATAGACGCCTGCCGGCATTTCGGGCAGACATCCATAGTCGAAGGGCAAGGCGATGGCGCTGGACATGGTTTCTTCTGCAACCACTATCACGGCATCCGCGTTTCGGCAAATGCAGCGCACTGGCACAGCGCTCTTGACTTCGCGGTGATTCTACCCCAACCGCCCGCCCCACATACCCAAACTTATGTGATGGCGGCGTGGAAACGCGCCGCTACATTCGTTTCAGATTCGCGCGAAAAGTTCAGGATAGAGCAATGGCAAAGCCGACCACCGTCAAGATCCGTCTGGTCTCGACCGCAGACACCGGTTTCTTCTACGTGACCAAGAAGAACCCGCGCAACACGACCGAGAAGATGACCTTCCGCAAGTACGATCCCGTCGTGCGCAAGCATGTCGAGTTCAAGGAAGCCAAGATCAAGTAAGAGCAGTTTGCTCTTGACCGCCGGAACCGCCGACCCTTTTGGGAACTGGGGCGGTTCACGGCGAGTTCAACGCCGACACTGCAAGGAACGGCGATGAACACGATTTTGACCACAATCCGCAAGATGGGCCGTCCTTTGGCGGCCTTTTCGCTTGTCCTGAGCGCGGCCACGCCCGCCTTACTCGCCGCGCCCACCGCGGCGCAGGCCCAGGCTACCTCCCCCGACGTCACCCGCGCCGTGACCGCTCTTCGCGGCATCAGCACGCTGCGCGCCAACTTCGTGCAGACCGACCGTTCCGGCCAAAGCACCTCGGGCGTGCTTACGCTCAAGCGCCCTGGCAAGATCCGCTTCCAGTACCAGAAGGGCGTGCCCCTGCTGATCGTGGGTGATGGCAAGGCGCTGACCATGATCGATTACGAAGTGCGGCAGGTGCAGCGCTGGCCGATCAGCAACAGCCCGCTCGGCGCGCTGCTCGATCCGAACAAGGACGTCGCCCGCTTTGCCAAGCTGCTCCCCACCGGCGATCCGGGCGTGATCAGCCTGCAAGTGCGCGATCCCAAGCATCCCGAATACGGCACGATCACGATGATCTTCGTGCGGAGCGCCGCCGCGCCAGGCGGGCTGCAGCTCGATTCGTGGGTCGCACTCGATTCGCAGAACAAGCGCACGACGATCCGCCTGACCGGCCACCAGTATGGCGTGGCGGTCGACGACAAGACGTTCAAATGGACCGACCCGCGCCGCACCGCGCCGGGGCGGTAACGTCACAGCAACACTCAAAAATTCGGCTCCCCCGCGAAGGCGGGGGCCTCAGGCCTCGTCGCGCCACTTCCCGAGGTCCCCGCCTTCGCGGGGAGGCTGCCCGCTTCAATTCTGTCAGCGCGATTCGTCCCCGAACTCACCCCATCGCCCTCCACCCTCGCTTCACCGCCGCGCCGTGCGCCCCTTGCGACAAACTGCGACAAGCCTGTCGCTGCCGTTCATCGGGGGGCAAGCGAACCGGGCCTAGAAAGGCTTGGACGAGGCGGTTGAGGCGGGTTTCCCCCCTGTTGCCCGGTCTCCTGAAGGCCACCTCGCCAAGCGTGACGAACGCAAATGGAACCCTCGGACCAATGCCCCCGGTCCGAGGGTTTTCTTTTGTTCGCTTCGGAGGCATCTTGCCTTGTATCGCGCAACGATACACGATACATAACGCCATGATTATCGGATTCCGGCACAAAGGGCTTGAGGCCTTTTACAACACCGGCACAACGCGGGGCATTCAGGCTTCCCACGTGAAGAAGATCCGGAACATTCTTGGCCTGCTTGAGGTTGCCGCAGCGCCGGAGGATATGAATCTACCGTCCTTCAAGCTGCACCCGCTGAAGGGCGATCTGAAGGGGCACTGGTCGGTCTGGGTCAATGGCAACTGGCGGATCACCTTCCGATTTGTCGGGACCGACGCCGAACTAGTCGATTATCAGGATTACCATTGAGGTCATGACGATGATGCACAACCCTCCCCATCCCGGCGAACTGCTCCGTGATGAAGTGATTGCGGCGCTGAATCTGTCCGTAACCGAAGCGGCCAGCCGCCTTGCGATGTCGCGCGTCGCCCTCTCGCGCGTACTGAACGGCAAGGCCGGGATCAGCCCCGATCTGGCGCTGCGACTGGAACAGGCAGGCACAAGCACGGCCCGCGCGTGGCTAGCCATGCAGGCTAATTACGATCTTTGGCGCGCACGCCAGCATGCGCAGCCTATCGTGCGGCGGTTGCAGGAAGCGGCATGATGTTGCTTCAAGACAGAGATCGCGTCAAAGTTCACTTATGACTTTTCGCAGACCGATAGTTCCGTCTCGCATGCCAGAGTTGGCAGGTTATGGCGTTGCCGCGTTGGGAGTTCTGATCGTTGCCATATACACTGTTTGGGCAGCATCGAGGGAGTTGCTCGCTTGGCACGAAGTCCCAGCTCTGACGATATTGATGGCGCTGGGGTCATTACCGATGTTGGCCATGGGCTTTTGGTTCCGGCGCCAGAGACTTAAGAAATTGGCTGAACTGGAAGATTATGAGCGCATTCTCGCAGCGGCGCATAATCCCCGCTAGCCCTACCCCACATCCCATCTAGCAATCGCCCCCCCGCATACCTAAAGCACTGCCATGATCTCGGTAGCCACATGGAACATCAATTCGGTCCGCTTGCGCGCCGATCAGGTCGAACGCTTTCTCGTGCAGGAGGCGCCCGATGTGTTGTGCCTGCAGGAGATCAAGACGCCGGAAAACCTGTTCCCGCACGAGGTATTCGAGAAGCTCGGCTATACCCACCGCGCGGTTCATGGGCAGAAGGGCTACCATGGCGTCGCCACCGTCAGCCGCATTCCGTTCCGCGATTTCAGCAAGCATGACTGGCAGGACAATGGCGAGGCGCGGCACATCGGCGTCGAACTGCTGGGTCCGGGCAACGGCCTGATCATCGAGAACGTTTATATCCCCGCAGGCGGTGACGTGGCCGACCGCGAGGTGAACCCCAAGTTCGGCCAGAAGCTCGACTTCCTCGAGCGCATGACCCGCTGGGCCGAGAAGATCGAGCGCCCCACGCTGATCACCGGCGATTTCAACATCGCCCCGCTGGAATGCGACGTTTACAATCACAAGGCGCTGCTGAAAGTCGTCAGCCACACGCCCATCGAGGTCGAGACGCTGCAGCGCTTTGCCGATGCGCACGGCTGGGTCGATCTTGGCCGCAAGCACATTCCCGCGCCGGAGCGCAACTATTCGTGGTGGTCGTACCGGTCGTATTGGCGCGCCAAGGACCAGGGCCGCCGGCTCGACCACATGTGGGCCTCGCCAGAAGCCGCCGCGCAAACACGCGGGCACCGCTTCGTGGAAGAAACCCGCAAGTGGGAGCAGCCATCGGATCACATTCCGCTGATCACCGAGCTGGACCTTTGAGCGACACGAGAAACGTCGCGCGGGCGCTTGACGCTCTTCGCCACGGCTGGGCGATCCGGGTGACCGGGGATGACGGCGCGCTCGACCTGTTGCCTGCGGAAACCGCGTTCGTCCAGCCGGGCATTTATGCCGCGCGGCTGCTGATCTCGGCGGCGCGCGCCGCCACGCTCAAGCTGGCCAACCAGCGCGATGCGGCGGTGCCCGAAGCGCCGGTGCTGATCCACGGGGCGGAACCGTTCAGCCTTTCCGCCGCGCGCAATCTGGCCGATCCGGCGCAGGACTTGGGCAGCCCCTTGCGCGGGCCGTTCAAGGCCGATGCAATCGGGCCCTATACGGCTGCGACCACGGCGATGGAACTGGCGCGGCTGGCAGGCATTCTCCCGGCGTTCCTCGTCTCCACCGGCATCGAACCGGCGGCAGAAGTTTCGGTGGCTGACCTTGCGCTGTTCAAGGACCCGCTGAACCTGACGATTCAGGCCCGCGCACGCCTGCCGGTCCACGCCTGCGAACATGCCGAAATCGTGGCGTTCCGCGCGCGCGACGATTTGCGCGAGCATGTCGCGCTGGTGCTGGGCACGCAGACCAGCGAGCGCGAACCACTGGTTCGCTTGCACAGCGAATGCCTGACCGGCGACGTGCTCGGCAGCCTCAAATGCGATTGCGGGCCGCAGCTCGATGCCGCGCTCGCCGCCATGGCCGAAGAGGCCAATGCGGGCGGCTGGGGCGTGCTGCTCTATCTGCGGCAGGAAGGGCGCGGGATCGGCTTGATCAACAAACTGCGCGCCTATGAACTGCAGGATCAGGGCTTTGACACGGTTGACGCCAACGAGCGGCTGGGCCTGCCAAGCGAGGCGCGCGACTTTCCGGTGGCGGCGCGGATGCTCGACCTGCTCGGCGTGCGCAGCTTGCGCCTGCTGACCAACAATCCGCAGAAAGTGGCGACGCTGCAGGGGCTTGGGGTGGAGGTGACCGAACGCGTCGCCCACCAACTTCCCGCCAACCCCCACAACGCTCGCTATCTGGCCACCAAGCGCGACCGCACTGGGCATTTGCTCCGCTAACGCGACCGCACTGGGCATCTGCTCCGTTAAACGGCGCGCCAGACGATCAGCAGGACGACGAGGGCGACCATCGCGGTAATCGCCAGCGCTCGGCCCATGTCCTTGACGGTAAACTTGTCGACATGCGCCGCGCGGAAGGCACGATAACCGCGCTCCGCCTGCGGATTGCTGGCGACCAACGCCACATCAAGCGCGCTGGCGTCGTTGCGGAACCAGCTGACGATCAGGCCATGTTCCTCGGGCGTTACATCGGGATAGGCGGAAAGCAGCGCCTCGACATGGGCGCGGCGAGCATCGACCGCTGATGCGGTGGTGGAATTTGACATTGCTGTAATCCTGACATGCGTTTGGGAATGCGCCCGGTAGAGGACGCAAGCGGCAGGTCAGGCGATGGGCGGCGCTCTTGGTGCAGGACGCAGCAGCAGCGGCGCCGGGCTTGGCGGCGCGGTTTGCGGCGGCCAGAGATAGGCCACTTGCTTGGCGCGCGGGGCTTCAGGCTCTGGAAGTTCGATGACAGGTGGCAGGACAGCGGGAAGCAGCGCGCGATGAGTCACCAGCCGCCGCTCGGGCGCGACGGCCAGATCGGTCGTCGCCGCGCTGAACGCCGAGCCGCTGCGTGCCATCAGTGGTGCGTCGAACGGGACCGTCGCGTGGAACAGCACGGTCAGGGCCAGCAGGGCGGCCCACAAACGTCCGGGCAGGCGAAGGGAAAGGTGGCTGAGCACCCGTTGAAGGTAGGGTCAACCCCCACCCAAGGCAAGGTTAGCGCCGTTCGAACTTGATCAGGCCAGTGCCCAGCGCATTCGTCCCGATCTGCAGCGGATCGCCCGACCAGTCGGCCACGAAGGCCGATGAGCGGCTGACACCCGGCGCAAAGCGTGCGTCGTTGCCCGCAATCGAAAGCCCCGCGGAGGTATGGACGCGGCCTTCAGCGGCGACGGTGATGAAGGCGCTGTAGTTTTCCTTGTCGCGCCCCTGAACGAAGACGTTGTCGGCGATGCGGCCTACCGACCCTGCGGGAAGATCGATCATGTAGTTGGTAGTGGACCCGGCGGTATCGTCGAAGCTGGACTCGGTGACTTCAACCTTGGCGGCGCGAGCCTTGACGTAATGCCCGCCGCGCCCGGCCTCGAACCGGCTCCGGCGGATGGTTACACTGCCGTAATCGCCGAAATAAACTGAATGCGCGCAGGACAGGCCGCGGTCGCAGCGGCCAAGGCGGGTGAACGTGGACTTTTCGATCAGGACTGCGGCAGAGGGATCGTCTGCCGAGAGAATGCCCTGCTCGCTGTCGCGGAACCATGACTGGCGCACCGTCAGGTTGCCATGTTCAAGGCGGATGCCGGAGCCGTTGGCATCGGCCACGCGGATGTTCTGGAAAATCAGCCCTTCGACGCGGGTAGAGCGACCACGCGCGACGATGGCGGCCTTGCCCTCGCAGGCAGCGCCGTCAAAAATGGTCTGGCCGGGCACTTGCGCGACAAAGCCAACGTCGCCTGCCTGCTGGACTGCGCAATCACGGTATATGCCGGGTTCGATGCGGATCGTGCCGGAGCCATCGCCAATGGCGTTGACCGCTTGCTGCAACGCGCCGTAGCTGCGTCCGGTTTCGATCACGGTGTAGGGCGAGCGCGGTGCCTGCCCCATGAGTGCGCTTGCCGGAATGGCGGCGAGCACCGCAACGCCCAGCAACAATACCCAGAACCGGTGACTGCGATGGCGGCGGTCAATCGCCAGAAAGGGGTTGGGTTCGCTCAGGTTCATCATCGCTGTCCGGTCCGGCAATTTGCTTGACCGGGATAGCGTGCAATCGTTGACAGGCCGTTGCGTTCCTTATGGAACCGGATCAATCGGCCGACTTTGGCGGCCTTCCCCGGCGCATGGGCTCCGCTGTGGCCAGTTTGACGCCGCGCCGGGTCAACGCTTCACGCAGCAGCACCTCGATCTGGGCGTTGGCCGAGCGCAGATCAGCGCCCGCCGAGCGCTCGATCGCGGCGAACAGAGCCGGATCGATGCGCAAGGGGAACGCTTTCTTCGGAGATGCCGCCATCGTACTCGCGCCGTTACTGGTAGAGCGTGCCGGCGTTGATCACGGGCTGGGCATCGCGTTCACCGCAGAGCACTACCATCAGGTTCGAGACCATTGCTGCGCGCCGTTCGTCGTCGAGTTCGACCACACCCTTTTCCGAGAGCTGGTTGAGCGCCATTTCGACCATCGAGACTGCGCCTTCGACCAGTTTCTTGCGCGCGGAGATAACCGCTTCGGCCTGCTGGCGACGGAGCATTGCACCTGCAATCTCGGGCGCATAAGCCAGATGGGTGAGGCCGCATTCGTCCACCGTGATACCGGCCAGAACCAGCCGTGCATTGAGTTCGGTGCGCAGTTCGGCGTTGATCTGGTCATGGTGGCTGCGCAGCGTGACTTCCTGATGCTCGATATCGTCATAGGGATAGCGCGAGCCGATAGAGCGGACGGCGCTTTCAATCTGGACGAAGACGAAGGCCTTGTAGTCATCCACGTCGAACAGCGCCTGCGCGGTGTCGGACACGCGCCACACCACGTTGCAGGCGATCTCGATCGGGTTGCCGCGCAGATCGTTGACCTTGAGCTTTTCGGACACGACGTTGTTGGCGCGGACCGAAATCCGGGTCTTGCTCATCCATGGCCAGACCCATCGCAGACCGTGGCTGCGGTCAGTCCCGCGATAGGAGCCGAACATGGTGATGGCCGCGGCCTGGTTGGGCTGGATCATATAAAAGCCCTTGGCGATCAGGACGATGCCGACCGGGCCGAGGAAAATACTGGCGAGGAACGCCGGAACATCATCTTCGGCTGGATTGCTTGCGGCAAACCCGAGAACGCGGGCGGCCATAAGCACCACCAGCGCGATCAGGATGACGAGCATGAAATATCCGCTGATGGTCCAGGCGGTGGTCTCGCGGCTTGCGGTATGCGAATCGGACATTGGTCCATCCCCCTTAAATCTGATATCACTTTAATATCAGATCGGGGTGCATGCGCAAGCGCATTTACCGGCCCGGGCATTGGCCCGGACCGGTGCTCGTCAGTATTTCACGTTGCGGGTAAAGCCTCCATCGACGGTCAGGTTGACGCCGGTAATCCACGAAGCACGCGGCGAGGCGAGGAACAGCACGGCGTTGGCGATTTCCTCTGGCTTGCCGAAACGCCCTGCAGGATGTTTGAGCCGGTTCGCTTCGTAATAGTCAGGCATGGCGTCCTTGAGGAAACCCCAGCTACCGTCCTCGACGAACGCAGGCCCTGGACATACGCAATTGCAGCGGATGCCGTCCTTCATGTAGTCAATCGCCAGTTGGTGCGTGTAGTTGATCAGCGCGGCTTTCATCGCACCGTAGCTCAGTCCGGATTCGCCGAACGCATGGTTCTCGATGGCAGTGATCGTCGACATCTGGACAAAAGCTGCGGCGCCCGACTGCTTGAGATAGGGCAGCGCGGTATCGAACATCGCCACGGCTGACATCATGTCGACGTTGTAGTTGATGTCCCAGCCCTTGCGGTTGCGCGGAATGCCGCCGAGAGCACTGGCATTGGAGACGACGATGTCGATCCCGCCCATCGCCTGTGCCGCCTGTTCGACCCAGGCTGCCACCTGATCGTAGTACCCGCAATCGACTACCGAGCCGTAGACGGTGCCGCGTCCTTGCAGCGCTTCCAGCGCATCTTCGACGCCTTCGCCGGCGAGCGGATTGGCAAAGACGCTGCCATCACTGGGATTGGGCTCACTTGCGCGGGCACGTCGTCCGCAGAACGAGACAATCGCGCCTTCATCAAGGAACTGCTCGACCATTTGCCGGCCAAGCCCGCGCGTTGCCGCGCTGATGATCACTTTCTTGCCTTTCAGTTCCAGATCCATGCCTGGTTTTCCTCTCAGATGGGCTTGATGTTGTCGCCACGGTGGATTTCGAGAATTTCGAAGACGTTGCCGAAGTAATCACGGCCATATGTGGCGGCAAAGCCTGTTTTGCGGCCCTGTGCGTCGATAGTGATCGTCGACAAGTCCGGCGGTGTGTGGAAGCGGAGGCCGGCCGCAATCATCTTGTCGTAAGTCGCCTGAATGTCGTCGACCTGAAAGCCGACGTGGGTGTAGCCGTAGTGGTTCACCGGCCGGTCCGGATCGGCAGGCGGGGCCTTCGGCGCTGCATATTCAAACGCTTCCACCTGCACGTTGCGCAGCCGTGCGATAAAGCTGCGCGCTGCCGACCCCGGCAGGCCGACGATGGCGTCGATCCACGGATTGCCCGCCTCCCACGTGGTTTCGGAAATGATCTCCGCGCCGAGCAGATCGACGTAGAATCGCCGCGCCACATCAAGATCCGGCACCGACAACGCGAAATGGTGGACGCCCTCAAGGTGCGCCTTGATTGGGTGCTCTGTCATTGAGCGGCTGCCTGCTTCGGGTCTGCCGAAACGTATTTCTCCAGCGTATCATGCAAGTGGCGGATGCGCGCTTCCTGATAGATCGACAGCGTCTCGGCGCCCTTGGCGCTGGCATACATGCCTTCGCGCTGCCAGCGCATGATGTCGGTATCCTGATCGAGCACGCTGGCCAGAAACGGGTCCATCGACGCGATCTGGGTGAAGCTTTCATGCTCGGCGATTTCCTCGACTTCCCCGACCTCGAATTTGCCATCGCGCGGGCGCGGGTGGAGCACGTACTGGTCGAAGATCGCGCGATCGTGGTCGTGACCGTCAGGCCGGAACTGCTGGATCAGGCAAAGCCCGGGCGCGGGATAGACGAGCAGATTGGGAAAGACGTGATACTTGAGCGAGTCGATCATTTCCGGCACCGAATGGGCGGAATAATCGAGCCCGTGCTGCTCCAGCATCTGCTTGCGCAACTGTTCGGCCATGACCCAGCGCGCGGTCTTGCCTTCGGGCACCCTCGCCCGCTCGCCCACCATCGCGCCATCGGCCACCAGCATCATGTCGAGCAATTGCTGCTGGGTCAGGTTGGCGGTCGAGGTGGGGCTGGATGATGCCATCGCGCACAGATCACGGCTGATGTGATCCGAAAAGATGTCGTGCTGCATGTTCTGATCGCCCACCACGTTAGTCATCTCGGGGTGGACGTAGGGTGTGTGATAGGCCTCCATGAAGGCTTCGAGCGCGACTTTCCAGTTGGACGGCAAGTGCTTGCGGACGTGCGTTGCGACGTACCAGCCGGTCAGGTCCCAGTTGGCGAAATGATCGGGCAGGACTTCGAGATAGTCGGTCAGCGCGGGCGCTTGCGCATCGAAATTCACGAACACCATGCCATTCCAGCTTTCGACGCGGACTTGCGGCAGGCAGGCTTTCTGCCGATCAACCTGCGGGAATTCGAAGCTGCACGGAATGTTCTTGAGCGCGCCGTCGAGCGTCCATTCCCAGCTATGGAACGGGCAGCGTATGGTCTCTGACCAGCCGCTCGCGCCCGAAGGCTTGAGCTTGGTGCCCCGGTGCAGGCACGAGTTGGGATAGGCCCGCAAGCCCTGTTCGGTGCGCACGACGACGACCGAGAGGCGACCGATGTCATAAACGAACCAGTCGCCGACTTCAGCAATGTGTTCTTCGCGACAGGCGAATTGCCACACGCGCTTCCACATCCGCTCCATTTCCAGATCGAAAAAGGCCGGGTCGATATAGTGCGCGAACGGAATATCGCGCAGGTCCTGGTCGGGGTTGGACTGGCGCGCGAGCACTGGCGGCAGATCACCGTCGCGGCGGGCGATATCGGCCCATGTCGCGCCCGGATACTGCTGGCGCATCATTTCCTGAACGTCGTTCATGAAGCTCTCCCATGGCAGATTTTGGTTCATTGTCGGCTTGACGCCGCGCTTGTGCTTTTTATGAACCTGAGGCCTTGTTCATATATCACCTGCCATGGTTTAGTCGCCTGTGACTTTGGAGAGAGGATGCGCCATTGGCCTGCGCCAGATCAATCAATTTCGAGGTAGCGCAGCGCCATCGTCAGGGCTTCGGTGGCGAATGCCGTGTCGGTGACTTTCAGGCCCGGTCCCTGTTCCCCGCCCGCGGGCAAAGTCGACCAGACCACGGCACCGCGAATGATCGAATGAGCATAGAGCACCTGCCGTCGCAGTTTGACCGGATCGCGCTGTGGCAAGGCCGCGACCAACAGGTCGGCAATGTGTCCGGCGACGACATCGTTGGCGGCGCTCTGGTCATGGTGAACCTGGCCGTTCTCGAGCCGCCGCCGTTCGATCAGGCGGAGCAGCCCGGTATCGCTGGCGAATGCGCTGAACACGATGTCGATGTGCAGTTCGATGATCTGGCGCGGGCCGGCCGCGAGCGCCTCGGCAGACGTGCAGAGCTTGCGGATTTCGCGCATCCGGCAGGCGCGGTAGCCGGCGACGATCGCATCGAGCAGCGCCTCCTTGTCGGCAAAACGCTGGTAGAATGTGCCGGTCGGCACGCCTGCATCCTCGACGATGTCGGCGATCCGGGTCGCCTCGAAGCCATTGGCCGAAAACAGTCGTGTGCCCGAACGGATGATCCGCTCCAGCGCCTCGCGGCTGCGCTTTTGCTGGGGCTGCGTGAACGCGGCGCAGCGATCCAGCCAGCGCACCGGATCGCTTTCAAACGTGATCGCGCCAATCGGAGCATCGAGGTTGCGGGTCGCTGGCATCGCCACAGCCCTATCGCCGAAGCGGCCGGTTTGCCAGATGCATCGCTGTGCGGGGCACCTGTCCGAAGTCATGGCTACCGCCAGAGGTGCCGAGCACCGATTGTCTGCCCGAAGCGAATCAGAACAAGGCGCGGCACGAATGCCGCCGCAAACCGGAGAGTGACATGAGCGAGGAAACAGCCGGGACTTTCGAGGAACTTGCGGGAGGCTACGTCTTTGTCGAGGCTCCGCGCGGGGCTCCGGACGGCTCGCAGTGGTTTTCGGATTTGCTGGGAGCCAGCGTCTATCGCCGCGACGCCCAAGGCGCAGTGCAGGCGATGCTGACAGGGCGCGACTGGGTTGGCGGGATCGTGATGGACCAGTCGGGCCATGTGCTATGCAGCGGCCGGGGCGGAATCGTGGCGCTCGACCCTGCCACGGGGACGACTCGGTCGGTGCTGGCCGAAATCGACGGCGAGCCGATCATCGCAGTCAACGACATGGAAGGTGACGGGCGCGGCGGGCTCTATGGCGGAACGATCGATTTCGTCTCGATCATGGAACGGAATGAAGCACCAGCGCCAGGCCAGTTCTTCCACATGGATGCGCACGGAAATGTCACCGTTCTGCGCCGCGATGTTCAGGCGTCCAACGGCATCGGCTTCAGCCCCTGCGGGAAATGGCTCTACCATTCCGAGACCGGTTGCGGCGTGTGGCGCTACCCGCTGGTTGGCGGTGAGGCCGGTACGCCCGAGATGTTCATCCCCCTGCCCGACAGCGACGGCATGGTGGTGGACCGCGAGGGCGGGCTATGGGTCGCCTGCTGGGAAAGCGGCAAGCTGCTGCACTACGATGCGAGTGGTCATGAGACTGACCGCCTGACCTGCCCCTATCCGCACATCGTCAGCCTCGGGTTCGAGCCCGGCGACCTCACTTCGCTGCTGGTTTCGACCGGGGGCAATACCGCCGTGACCGGCGCGGGTGCGCTGCTGCGGTTGAGAGTCGCCGTGCCAGGAGTGCCTGAACACCCGACCGCCCTCGTCATGCTGGAGAATGTATCTTGATCGAATTTGCGGATATCGGCGGCGGCGTCGGCGTGGTCACGCTGTGCCGGCCGGATGCGGCCAATGCCATGACCGTACCGATGGTCGACGCGCTGCGCGCCGAACTGGCTCGAATCGAGGCGGACCGTTCGATCCGGGTGGTGGTTCTCGCCGCGCAAGGCAAGGTGTTCTGCGCCGGACTGGATCTCAAGGAGATCCGGGGTGAGGACGCACCGCGCGATCCCATCGCCTTCATGCATCTGCAGGAACGCTTCGCCGGACTGATGCAGGAGGTGGCGCAGGCGCGCTTTCCGGTGATCGCGGCCATAGGGGGCGCAGCTGTGGGTGCCGGTATGGGGCTGGCGCTGGCCGCCGACATCCGGGTGGTCGCGCCGAATGCGCGCTTTCTCGTCGGCGCGGTGAAGATCGGGCTGAGTGCGGGCGAGTGCGGCATCAGTTATCATCTGCCGCGCCTTATCGGCGCCGGGCGCGCGTTCGAGATCATGCTGACCGGGCGTCCAGTGGGGGCGGAAGAGGCGGTGGCCATCGGCCTCGCCAGCGCAGCAGCCAGTGAGGGCCCCGTGAACGATCAGGCCATCGCGATGGCCCGGATCGTGGCACAGAACAGCGACTATGCGATCAAGCACACCAAGCAGGTCATGCGCGCCAATTTGGATGCGCCGAGCCTTGCAGGTGCGCTCGAACTTGAAAACCATGTGCAGTGCGTGGCGCTACTCACCGAGGATTTTCGGGAAGCCTGCACCGCGTTCGAGGAAAAGCGGCCTCCGCTGTTCGCAGGGCGCTGACGTCTCGACCGATTGCAGAAATGACGATTGCCGCAGCCCAGTTTGCTGCGCGGCGACAAGGAACCGGAAATGGCATTGAAGACCCGCATCACCGATCTGCTCGGCATCGAGCACCCCATTGTCCAGGGCGGCATGATGTGGGTGGGCCGCGCAGAGCTGGCCAGTGCAGTCTCGAACGCGGGCGGGCTTGGCATACTGACGGCATTGACCCAGCCGACGCCCGACGATCTGCGCCGCGAGATCGATCGCTGCCGGACGATGACCGACAAGCCGTTCGGGGTAAACCTAACCATCCTCCCCTCGGTCAGCCCGCCGCCCTATGCCGAATACCGCAAGGCGATTATCGATAGCGGCGTGAAGATCGTCGAAACCGCAGGTTACGCGCCGCGCGAACATGTCGAGGACCTGAAAGGACACGGCGTGATCGTGATGCACAAGTGCACCGCCGTCCGCCATGCCGTCTCGGCGCAGAAGATGGGCGTCGATGTGATCAGCATCGACGGCTTCGAATGCGCGGGCCATCCGGGGGAAGACGATATTCCCGGCCTGATCCTGATTCCTGCGGCCGCGGATCAGGTGACCGTGCCAATTCTGGCGAGCGGCGGTATCGGCGACGGGCGCGGCCTTGCCGCAGCGCTGGCGCTGGGGGCGGACGGGATCAACATGGGCACGCGCTTCTGTGCGACGGTCGAAGCCCCGATCCACGAGGCCGTGAAGCAACTGCTCGTCGGCAACAGCGAACGCGATACCCGTCTGATCTTTCGCGCTTTCAAGAACACAGCCCGCGTCGCGCGCAACCCGGTATCGGAAAGCGTGGTCGAAATCTCGAGCCAACCCGGAGCCGTGTTCGAGGATGTCCGCGCGCTCGTATCCGGCGCAAAGGGGCGCGAGGCATTGGAAACGGGCGATATTGGGGCAGGCCTGATCTGGGCGGGGCAAGTGCAGGGGCTGATCCACGACATTCCCACGTGCGCCGACCTGCTCCGCCGCATGGTCAAGGATGCGACAGACATCATTCGCGCGCGGCTGGCCGGAATGCTGGCCTGATTGCCGCCCACAAAAAGACGCTTGCAATCCAGACCGAATCACTCCACTTTAACTGAGCGGACCGGGCCCCTCTGGCGCGGCGATTTGGCCAACTTTGGCAATCGCTGCGTGATGTCGGACCGCATCGGGTGAAGCCGATGTCTTGTGGTCCGGGTCTTGCAATTCCCCCCTCCTTCCGGACCGTAAGTGGCCCAAGATGTCGGCGCACCCGATCGTTGCAACTCGCTTCGATAGGGAGCTTGAATATGTCCGATCGTTATTTCAGCCTGCTTGAACGTCACCAGAAGCTGGACGAGGCGCTGCGCCTTGCCCGCCGCAAACGCTGGGTCGATCCGTTCGAGATCGCCCGGATCAAGAAGCTCAAGCTGGTCGTGAAAGACCGCCTCTCCCGGCTGCTGCCGCGCCGTTCGGCAACACATTGACATAGAGGAACGCCGCCCGTTCCGGCGCATTCTGGCGCTGTAACGGGCGCGTTAGCGGAGCAGACACATGGAATTTCTCTTTGCCGACTGGCTCGGCACGCCTGCCTGGTTCTGGATGGCCTTCATGGGCCTCGTCGTGGTCCTGACCGCATTTGACCTTGGCGTCCTCCATAAGGAAGACAAGGCCATGGGCATCGGTGAATCGCTGAAGCTCACCGCATTCTACATCTCCATCGCACTCGCATTCGGCGCGTGGGTCTGGGCTGAAAAGGGCGCGGATCTGGGGATGAAGTACTACACCGGGTTCTTCATCGAAAAGGCGCTGTCGATAGACAACGTATTCGTGATCAGTCTGATTTTCACCTTCTTCGCCATTCCCGCCAAGTACCAGTATCGCGCCCTGCTCTGGGGCATCGTTGCAGTGATCTTCCTGCGCGGCGGGATGATCGCGGGCGGCGCAGCGCTGGTCGAGCAGGCCTACTGGGTGCTCTATATCTTCGCCGCGTTTCTGGTGTTCACCGGGATCAAGATGTTCTTCACGTCCGATCACGATCCCGACATCGGCAACAACCCGGTAGTGCGCTGGATCAGCCGCCACATGCGCGTGACGAAGGAACTGCACGACCAGCACTTCTTCGTTAAAGTACCGGACGAGAAGACCGGCAAGCTGGTCAATGCTGCCACCCCGCTATTCCTTGCGCTGGTGGTGATCAACCTGGCCGACCTTGTGTTCGCGGTGGATTCGGTCCCGGCGATTTTCGCGATCACCACCGATACTTTCGTGGTCTACACCTCGAACATCATGGCGATCCTGGGCCTGCGAGCGCTCTATTTTGCGCTGGCAGCTATGATCGACCGCTTCGTCTACCTCAAGTACGCCCTGGCCGCGGTGCTGGTGTTTATCGGCTCGAAGATCTTCGTTTCCGACTTCCTGCTGGGCGGCGACAAGTTCCCGCCGGTGCTGAGCCTTGGCGTGACCATCGCGCTGATCGCAGGCGGCGTGGTTTTCTCGCTTTACAAGACGCGGGGACAGGTTTCGGACGCCGCTAGAACTGCCGAATAACCTCGAGGAAACGGTCGCCGTAGGCTTCCAGCTTTCGCGCCCCTACCCCGCCGATCTGGCCGAGTTCGGACTGGTCGGCGGGGCGGGACCCCGCCATTTCACGCAAGACCGAATCGTGGAAGATGACATAGGGTGGCAGGCCCGCCTCGCGCGCGATGTCCCGGCGCAGATTGCGCAAGGCATCGAACAATGGATCGCCCACGGGATTGAAGGCCGCGCCGGGAGAAGACTTGCGACGGCTGGTGCGCTCCCGCTTTGGCACGACGACCAGCGGAACGTCCGCCTCGCCTTTCAGGATCGCGCGGGAATCACCGCCCAACGCAAGCCCGCCATGCTCGGTGGCGATCAGCGCGCCCCTCGCCTGAAGGGCGCGGGCGAGTGGACGCAAGAGCGGGGCCTCGTCGGCGGTGACGATGCCGAACACCGATAACTGATCGTGGCCACGCTGGGTCACCCGTTCGTCGGCCACCCCAGTCAGCACTTTCTCGATGTGGCCGAAACCGAACGACTGGCCGGTGCGATAGACAGCGGAGAGCAGCTTGCGCGCAACTTCAGTGGCATCGGTAATACCCGGTGCTTCAAGGCAATTGTCGCAGTTGCCGCATGTGGCGGGCGGGTCTTCGCCGAAGTGGCGCAGCAGCAGTGCCCGGCGGCAGTGCGGGGTTTCGACCAGCATTGCGAGAGCATCGATCCGCGTGCGTTCGCCTGCGCGGCGGTGTTCCTCCACTTCGGACAAGCGCTGGCGGGCGCGGACGAAGTCTTCGGCGCCCCACAACATGACCGCCACCGCCGGATCGCCATCGCGGCCCGCGCGGCCGGTTTCCTGATAATAGGCCTCGATCGATTTGGGGCAGGCGGCATGGGCGACGAAACGCACATCAGGCTTGTCGATGCCCATGCCGAACGCGACCGTGGCGACCATGACCATGTCTTCGGACGCAACAAACGCGGCCTGATTGCCGGCGCGCACCGCCGGGTCCAGTCCGGCGTGATAAGGCAGAACCTGCCTGTCGGTGGTGCTCAATTGCCCGGCCAGCTTCTCCACTTGCGCGCGCGTGGGCGCATATACGATGCCGGGTCCGGAATGCTCCTCCATCAACTGCTTGATCTGGCGCAGCGGATTGTCGCGCGGCCGGATAGCGTAGCGGATGTTGGGCCGGTCGAAGCCCGAAACGATCAGGCCATCGGCAGGAATGCCGAGCTGTTCGAGGATGTCGGCGCGGGTGTGCCGGTCTGCCGTGGCGGTAAGCGCAAGGCGCGGAACGTCCGGAAATGCGTCCATCATCGGGCGCAGGAGGCGGTAGTCGGGCCGGAAATCGTGCCCCCATTCGGACACGCAATGCGCTTCGTCGATGGCGAAAAGCGAGATGTGCCCGCGCGTCAGCAGTTCGCGGAAATGGGTTTGGCTGGCGCGTTCCGGCGCGACATAGAGCAGGTCCAGCTCACCATTACGAAAGCGCTCGATGGTCTCATCGCGGTTGGTATCGACGCTAGTAAGCGTGGCGGCGCGGATGCCGTTGGCGGTGGCAGCTCGCAACTGGTCGTGCATCAGCGCGATCAGCGGCGACACGACAACGCAGGTGCCCTCCATCATCACGGCGGGCAGCTGGTACGTCAGCGACTTGCCCGCGCCGGTGGGCATGACCGCCAGTGTCGATTGCGCGGCAAGCACGCGATCGACCACCTGTTCCTGCACGCCGCGAAAGGCCGGAAAGCCAAACACGGCATGAAGCGCGTCGTTGGCATCTGCATATGTCGCGCGCGGGGGCGCCTGCGGACGAAGCGCAGGTTCATCCTCATCGGGAAACCCCGCGTAGATGCCTTCTTCGAAGGCATCGTCGGGCAGGTAGTCGAGCTCGTAGGGTCTGTCGCCGGAAGTCACGCGAAGGCCTATGCCAGATCGCAGCCCTCAAGCAAAACCCGCATCACCCCAAAATGACATGGAGGCGACTGATGCGCGAAGTAACGATCTTCCAGCCGTCCGCCTCCTTGCGGTAGGTCTCGTGATAGTGGCCCATGCCGTGGAGGAAGGGGGTGCCGCTGGCGTCCCAGATCTTGTCTTCCATCGCGATCACGCCGCGCGCTTCGGAGTCCGAGAGTATCTCGATTTCGTGGCAGTGACCGTGGTGGACGGTGCGCAAAGGGGCGACAGCGGCTTCGACGAAAGCCGCGATGGCATCACCGCCGCTATGTATCCACTGGTCGGCATCTTCTGCCGGTTCAAGCCCGAGCGAGCAGCTGGCATCGAACACGGCATCGTTGGCAAAGACCGTGCGCAAGCCTGCATAGTCCTTGGTGTCCATGCAGCGGAAATAGCGGGCCTTAAGCTGCTTGATCTCCTCGATGGCGATCAGGCGGGCGACAGGATCGATTGCAGTCACAGGCATGCCTCTCGGATTTTGGTTGACCTTGGGTCTAGGCCAAGCGTTCCGCTGCGCCGCCTGTCACTTTGGCGAGAGGTCCAGTTTGCGCAGGCGCAGTTGATGAAGGCGGGGCGTGACCATGGGCACGGTGAGCATCGTGCTCATCACCGCCATCAGTAGGAGCGCTGTGAACGTTTCGTTGGTGATCACGCCCTTGTCGAGCAGGACGTTGACGAAAATGATCATGATCAGCGCCTTGGTCTGGAGCATCCAGCCGATCAGCCCCGCTTCACCCTTCGCCCAGCCGAGGATGCGGCCCGCGATGTGCGTGCCCGCAAGCTTGCCTGCGACAGACGCGACGAGGAACAGGAACGCCGCGCCAAACACTGCGAAACCGCCGACGTCCCATTTGGTGCGCAGGCCGGTCGACAGGAAGAACACGGGCATGACCGCAAGCAGGAGAAACTGGCGGAAGCCGTCGAGACGTTCGCGCGTGTACCATCTGGCGTCGAGCACCGCGCCTGCCAGAAATGCACCGACCATGAAATGCAGACCCGACCAGTCGGCGGCAAAGCCAACTACTGCGAGCCAGACGAGCGACAAGTGCCAGCGGTCGTCTTCCCGCAGACGGACGAACAGCTTGCGCATCCCCCACGCGGCCAGCGCGAATGCGGCGAGGAAAATAGCTTGCCGCCCGACGCGCTCCCAATCGACGAGGATCAGTGCAAGCACGCCCCAGATCGCCACGTCGTCAAGGCTGGCATAACGCAGCAGGCGCTGGCCGAGCGGTTCGCGAAAAATGCCGAGCTTTTCCATCAGCAGCACGAGGATGGGCAGCGCGGTAACCGCGCAGGCCATGCCGATGCCGAGCACGGCTTGCGAATACGTGCCGTTCGGGCCGATCCAGCCGGGCGAGCGCAGCAGCCATGCGGCGGCGGCGGCCCCTGCCAGAAGCGGGGTGATCAAGGCTCCGGCCGCTGTGATCGTGGTTTCGCGGCGGTTGGCCCAGGCATCGGAAATGTCGAGTTCAAGCCCTGCCACGAACACGAACATCATCACCGCCCACCACGCGATGCCGTTCAGCGCAGTGGTGACCTGCGGATTGAACACGAAGGCATAGTAATCGGGGAATGCCGCGCCGAGCACGCCAGGACCGAGCAGGATGCCGCCGACGATCTGTACCACGACCAGCGGCGCCCAGTAATCGGTGCGCAGCAGTCGCCAGATCAGCCAGGGCACCGCGAGGATGATCGTGAGGGCGATCAGGAAGATTTCGGTGGTGCCCATTGCCTGCATGCTGCCCTCGCCCAATGCCCCGCGCTTGTTGAGCGTGCGGTTTATGACCCGATACCCTGCGGCGGCACCAACGCCAATGGCCTGGAACGATCAAGACGCTGCATTCTAACGAGGAATACGAATACGCCCGTCGATACTGAATCCGGCCGAGCACTGGCAATCATTCTGATCTGCCAGAAAGGCGTTACCGCTTAACCAAACCCGCCATCCGTCACAGTCCCTTGCCTCGGGTTAAGTGGCTGTTTCCTGCCGTGGCATGACCTTGAGGGCAACGCGGGATGGTGCCCGCATCAACGGGAAAACGGCAATGGGTTTTGAAATGCGGGGCGCGTTCGTGAAGCGCGAGGAAAACAAGGCGGCGTGGGAAAGCGAAGTGGAATTTGCCGAGATGGCTCGGGTGCTCAAAGCCCTGGCCGCCGAACTGGGGCAGGACACAAGCGCCGCCATCGACGAGCTGGCGCACCACGGCCTTGGTGCGGCGCTGGCCGTGCTGGCAGGACAGGCAGATACTGATGTGGAGGCGGACTACCTGCGGCGGCGGGCGCAATCCCGGATCATGGCCAGCGGTTTGCAGTAGTCGTGGATCAATCGAGGTTGGGCCTGAGCCAGCGCTCCATCGTAGGCAGGTCCATGCCGCGACGGGTTGCGTAGTCGGCCAGCTGGTCGCTGCCGATGGTGGCGACGCCGAAATACTGGCTTTCGGGGTGAGCGAAGTAGAAGCCCGAGACTGCCGAAGTGGGCAGCATGGCCTGCGATTCCGTGAGCGTGATACCGGCGGTGTTCGTCGCATCGAGCAGGTCGAACAGGATCGGCTTGAGCGTGTGGTCCGGGCACGCGGGATAGCCCGGCGCGGGGCGAATGCCGCGATACTGTTCGCGGATCAGCGCTTCGTTGGTCAGCTGCTCGCCGGGCGCATAGGCCCACAGCGTGGTGCGGACGTATTGATGGAGACGCTCGGCGAAGGCTTCGGCGAAGCGATCGGCCAAGGCTTTCAGCAGAATGTCCGAGTAATCGTCGTTGTCCGCCTTGAAGCGGGCGAGGTGTTCGTCGATGCCATGAATCCCGACCGCGAAGCCGCCGATCCAGTCACCCGCAGGATCGATGAAATCGGCGAGGCAGAAGTTCGCACGGCCACGGCTCTTGATGAATTGCTGGCGCAGGAACGGCACACGAACCGAAAGCTCGTCGTCGTGGGGGTGGATGATCACGTCATCGCCGTGGCGTGCGCAGGGCCAGAACTGGGCGACGCCCTTGGCGGTGAGCCACTTCTCCGAAATGATCTTGTCCAGCATTGCGCGAGCATCGGCATAGAGGCCTCGCGCGCTTTCGCCGATCACTTCATCCTCCAGGATCGAGGGCCAGTTTCCGGCCAGTTCCCAAGCGCGGAAGAACGGCGTCCAGTCGAAGCAATCGACCAGATCGTTGAGGTCCCAATCTTCGAACACGTGACGTCCGGGCTGCTCGGGCGGCGGGGCCTTTTCCGAAAAGTCGGGCGCATAGGCATTGAGACGCGCGTCATCGAGGCTGAGCAGCTTGGAAGCGCCCTTGCCTGCGCGGGCATCGCGCACGTGCTGGTATTCAGCCGCCGTCGCCTTGATAAACGGATCAGCCTGCGTATCGGACAGGAGCTGCGAGGCCACGCCGACCGCGCGGCTGGCGTCGAGCACATGGACGACAGGACCGTCATAGGCCTGATCGATGCGCAGCGCGGTGTGGACCTTGCTGGTGGTGGCCCCGCCGATCAACAGCGGAATGCTCATGCCTGCGCGCTTCATTTCCTCGGCGACGGTGACCATTTCGTCCAGCGAAGGGGTGATCAGGCCCGAGAGGCCGATGATGTCGACGCCTTCCTTCTGCGCGGTATCCAGGATCGTCGACCATGGCACCATCACGCCAAGGTCCAGCACTTCATAGCCGTTGCACTGCAGGACCACACCGACGATGTTCTTGCCGATATCGTGCACGTCACCCTTGACCGTGGCCATGATGATCTTGCCCTTGGCCTTGGCTCCGGGCTGCTTGGCGGCTTCGATATAGGGGATGAGGTGGGCGACGGCCTTCTTCATCACGCGGGCCGATTTCACCACCTGCGGCAGGAACATCTTGCCCGAGCCGAACAGGTCACCGACCGTGTTCATGCCTTCCATCAGCGGGCCTTCGATCACCTCGATCGGGCGGCCGCCGCGCGCGTCGATCTGCGCGCGGGCTTCTTCGGTATCGTCGACGATATGCGCGTCGATGCCCTTTACCAACGCGTGTTCGAGGCGGCGAACGACGTCCCAGCCGCGCCATTCCTCGGCGGCCTTTTCGGCAACGGTGTCCTTGCCCTTGTAGCTTTCGGCGAGGTCGATCAGGCGTTCGGTCGCGGTGAGTTCGCCACCTGCAGCGGGGACGCGGTTGAGCACGACGTCTTCGCAGGCTTCGCGCAAAACCGGATCGATCTGGTCATAGATGTCGAGCTGGCCAGCGTTGACGATGGCCATGTCCATTCCGGCGGGAATCGCGTGGTAGAGGAACACCGAATGCATCGCGCGGCGGACGGTTTCGTTGCCGCGGAAGCTGAACGAGAGGTTCGAGAGCCCGCCTGAAATGTGCACGTGCGGGCAACGCTGCTTGATCTCGCGCGTCGCTTCGATGAAATCGAGCGCGTAGCGGTCATGCTCTTCGATGCCGGTGGCGACCGCGAAGACGTTAGGATCGAAGATGATGTCCTCGGGCGGGAAGCCGATGCCTACGAGCAGGTCATAGGCACGGGCGCAGATTTCAACCTTGCGCTGCTTGGTGTCGGCCTGGCCCTTTTCGTCGAAGGCCATGACGACCACCGCAGCACCGTAGTCCATGCATTTGCGGGCGTGGGCGAGGAAGGCTGCCTCGCCTTCCTTCATCGAAATCGAATTGACGATCGGCTTGCCCGAGACGCACTTCAGGCCCGCCTCGATCACTTCCCACTTGGAACTGTCGATCATGATCGGCACGCGCGCGATGTCGGGTTCCGCCGCGATCAGCTTGAGATAGGTGGTCATCGCCTCGACTGCGTCGAGCAGGCCCTCGTCCATGTTGACGTCGATCACCTGCGCGCCGTTCTCAACCTGCTGGCGCGCGACTTCGACCGCCTTGGGATAATCGCCCGCAAGGATCAGCTTCTTGAACGCGGCGGAGCCGGTGACGTTGGTACGTTCGCCGACGTTGACGAAGCGCGAGCCGGATGGGGTAGTGTTGGTCATGGTAGCTTTTTGTTCTTGATGTGAGAGGCGAGTTTCAGAGTCGAAGCGACGATAAGTCGTAGAAGTAACGCCGCCCCATAAAAGGGCGGAAAAACAAACAATATTCCGAACGAAAGAGCTCGAAACAAATCTGAGATCGCGGCGATCTTGGATGGATTTGGACAATCGGGAGGCGAGCCAGAACACAAGCTTTGCGGTATTACCCAAAATTGCCGGATCGAGATGTGAACCAGCAGGATCGCGCACGCGAGCGCCAACGGGGCAACCCAACACCCGATTTCAGATTTGGTCTTATCCTTCATCAAGCCGCCATGATGAACGGTTCGAGGCCCGCCAACCGCGTCGCCGTTTCAGGCACAGGCTGCTGGCGCGGGCTCAGGCCTGCGACTGCCTTGGCCATCGCGGCTATGTGCGCGGGCGTCGACCCGCAGCAGCCGCCGAGGATGTTGACCTGGCCATGATCGGCCCATTCCTTGACGAGGCTTGCCGTGGTCGCAGGCATCTCGTCGTATTCGCCGAGTTCGTTGGGCAGGCCGGCGTTGGGGTAGACCATGATCAGCGTGTCTGCGATTTCGGACAGCGCCTTTACGTGCGGGCGCAACTGCGTCGCCCCGAACGAACAATTGAGGCCGATGGTGATCGGCTTGGCATGGCGCACTGCATACCAGAATGCCTCGACTGTGTGGCCCGAGAGGTTGCGGCCCGACAGGTCGGTCAGCGTCATCGACAGCATGATCGGGATCTCGCGGCCCAGCGCCTGCTCGACCTGGCGCACCGACATCACGGCGGCCTTGGCGTTGAGCGTATCGAAAACCGTCTCGATCAGGATGAAATCAGCGCCGCCTTCAATCAGGGCGTGGACCTGCTCGGCATAGACATCGACCATGCCGTCCCAATCGACTTCGCGGAAGCCGGGGTCGTTGACGTCGGGGCTGAGCGACAGGGTCTTGTTGGTCGGGCCGATCGCGCCTGCGACGAAGCGCGGACGGCCATCCTTGGCGGTGAATTCATCAGCGACGCGGCGGGCGAGCCTTGCGCTCTCCACATTGATTTTGCGCACGAGATGCTCGGCAGCGTAATCTGCCTGGCTGATGCGGTTGGCGCTGAACGTGTTGGTTTCGGCGATGTCGGCCCCGGCGGCGAAATAGGCGCGGTGGATGGATTCGGGCACTTCGGGCTTGGTCAGCGCGAGAATGTCATTGTTGCCCTTCTGGTCCTTGGCGAGCCCCAGCGTGCCTGCGTAGTCAGCCTCGGACAGCTTGAAGTTCTGGATTTCGGTGCCGAACGCGCCATCGGTGATGAGGATACGCTGGCTCGCCTGCTCAAGCAGGGAGAGACGGGCAATTGAAGGTGTAGAAGTCACGCGGCTTTCTCCAGCGCGGGGCGGGTCGGGCGAAGGCCAAGCAGGTGGCAGATCGCGTAGGACAGTTCGGCGCGGTTGAGAGTGTAGAAGTGGAAATCGCGCACGCCGCCAGCATAGAGGCGGCGGCAGAATTCAGCGGCGATGGTGGCGGCGACCAGTTGGCGCGAGCCGGGGTGCGTGTCGAGGCCTTCGAACAGACCGTCCATCCACGCGGGGATCGCAGCACCGCAGGCGGCGGCAAACTTGCGGGTCTGGGCGACGTTGGAGACGGGCAGAATGCCGGGGAGGACCGGGGCATCGATGCCCGCAGCCGCCAGCTTGTCGCGGAAGCGGAAGAAGGTTTCGGGTTCGAAGAAGAACTGGCTGATCGCGCGCGTGGCGCCTGCATCGAGCTTGCGCTTGAGGTTATCGATATCTGCCTGCTCGCTTGGCGAGTCCGGGTGGGATTCGGGGTAGGCTGCGACCGAGATTTCGAACGGGGCGATTTGCTTCAGGCCCGCCACAAGTTCGGCGGCGTTGGCATAACCTTCGGGATGCGGAGTGAACGGGACGCCGGGGGCGCCCATGTCACCGCGCAGGGCGACGATGTGGCGCACACCTGCTTCCCAGTAGCTTTCGGCCACTTCGCGGATTTCGGCCTTGGTCGCATCGACGCAGGTCAGGTGCGCAGCAGCAGGAAGCTTGGCTTCCTTGATGATCCGCGCAACGGTGCCGTGGGTGCGGTCACGCGTCGATCCGCCCGCGCCATAGGTTACCGAGACGAATGTCGGCTGTAGTGGTGCCAGCGTTTCGACCACGTCCCACAGTTGCGCCATCAGCGCATCTGTCTTGGGCGGAAAGAATTCGAACGACACGTTGATGTCGCCCGGGAGCCCTGCGAAAAGCGGGGTGTCGAGCGCGGTGCGGGCTTCGCGGAGCTGGTCGTAACTGGCATTCATGGTGCTTCAGGCTTTCCGGGTCTGCCGAGTGTCTAGTTGGGTCACGCTGTCCTCGCGGCGGACGCCGGTCCACAGCTTGACGACAAGTTCATGCCCTGCAAGCGCGCGGGCTGCCTGCGGCACGAAACCGCTGTCCAGCAACATCGCCTCGATCTGCGCGTCCGAGAAGCCGAGACGGGCGTGGGCGTGGGACTGGCGCAAGTCTTCGCGGTCATGCGCGGCGAAATCGACGATTGCGATGCGGCCTCCGGGCGCAGTGACGCGTGCTGCGCCTGCCAGCACCGCCTCGGGCGCCTGCGCATAATGCAGCACCTGATGGAACAGGACCGTGTCGAAACTGCGCGGACCGAACGGCAGTTGCGCGAAATCGCCCTGCACCAGTTCGACCCTGTCGGCAGGCAAATGCTGCAACCGGGCGCGGGCGATGCGCAGCATGTCCGGGCTCTTGTCGAAGGCGACGACGCGGGTCGCCTGCTCACCCAGCAATTCGGCGATGCGCCCGGTGCCAGTGCCGACATCGAGCAGACGGCCAAGCGATGCACCGCCGCTCAGGTCTGCCAGCATTTCGGTCAGTGCGGCTTCCACCGGCCCATCGGCAATGTGCAGCGAACGCAGTTCGTCCCACTCTTCGGCGTGGCGGGCAAACCAGTCGAGCGCATGAGACTGGCGCGCGGTGCGGATCGCTTCAAGGTGCTGGCGGTCTTCGGCGCAGCGGCGGCCGAAGGCGCTGTCTTCACGCTCGGCTGCGGCTAGCAGCCGGGCAATGGCGGCAAAAAGGGGTAGTTCGGACGTCTCGCCCACCGAACTACGCAGGAACACCCAGGCCCCTTCCTTGCGCCGCTCTGCCAATCCCGAATCGCACAATATCTTGATATGACGCGAAACGCGCGGTTGGCTCTGGCCAAGCACTTGCGCAATTTCACCCACCGCCAGTTCCATGCTGGCGAGCAAGCGCATGATGCGCAGGCGCGTCGAGTCATCGAGAGCGCGGATGGCGTCGTGAATGTTCATTGCACCTGCCATATAAAGAAGTCTTTATATCCGTCAAGACGCTTAAAGATGTCGTTATATCATATGTTAGCGTCAACGATTGGGCTGTGCATATGATGCATTTGCCATCGCACCGCCCCGCCGGTAGAACACGGCGAAGCGCGCCAACGGACCTTGCCCGCGGCTGATTTTGCCGAGTGGCGCCGGTTACCCAAGAGAGGGAATTCGATGAAGAAGTACGCCAGCCTTGCGATCGTCGCCGCCGCTGCTCTCGCGGTCTCGGCCTGCGGCCGTTCCGACGATGCTTCGGAAGCCGCGTCGGAAGACACCGTGGAAATGCCTGCAGATGAACTGCCTGTGGTAGAGCCATCAGCCGCTGCTGCCCCGATGGCTCCAGCGCCTGACGCATCGGCAGCAGCGGACTCAGAAGCAGACGCGGCACGCGATGCTGCCGACAGCGCCGCCGCCGTGGCCGCTGCGGTTCAGGCTGCTGACGCCGAGGGCGCAGAACAGCCCGCTCAGTAAAATTCGAACAGCACGTGCCGGCGGGTTGGGGAGGGTTTCCGAGCCTGCCTGCCGGTTCGTGATTTGCCGGATAAAGAAAGCTTCCCGATGCGCGCACTCACCCCGCTTTTGTTGCTTCTTGCCCTTGGGGCCTGTGATTCAAGCGACGAGGAAAAGCCGGGCGGCGTCACGCAGGATGAGGCGCGCGCGCTCGATGCCGCCGCCGAAATGCTGGACAAGCGCGAATTGCCTGCGTTGCCGGAAGCGACGATTCCGGCTCAGGATGAGCCTGCGCCGAAGGCGTCCTGAGACACAAGCCAGATTCGGATCGCGCCGGCCAGGCCCGGCGGCTTTGGACTGGCAATGCGTTCTGCATCGATCCGCGCGACCAAAGCGTTGAGCGGCGTGCCTTCACGCAGCGCGGCATTTTTCAGCATATCCCAAAACAGCGGTTCGAGACTGATCGAGGTCTTGTGGCCCGCGATCTCGACCGACCGCTTGACCGGGGGATGATATGAGGGATGAGTCATAAGAATGGATGGGTGGACGCAGGCTTTGCGCCCACCCTGAGTTCCATCAGTACATGTGCTGCCCGCCGTTGAGCGACATCGTCGAACCGGTGACGAAAGCCCCTTCCTCGGCAGTCAGGAAAGCAACGCCGCGCGCGATTTCATCGGCCTGACCCAGACGCCCGACTGGAATTTTTGCGACGATCTTTTCAAGAACAGCAGGGGGGACCGCAGCAACCATGTCCGTATCAATGTAACCTGGCGCGATGGCATTGACAGTCACACCGAATTTGGCACCTTCCTGCGCAAGAGCCTTGGTAAAGCCGTGAATGCCCGACTTGGCGGCGGCGTAGTTTACCTGGCCATATTGGCCGGACTGGCCGTTGACCGAACCGATGTTGACGATGCGACCCCAGCCACGTTCGCGCATGCCCGGGAACGTCGCCTTGGCCATGTTGAAGCAACCGCCAAGATTGATGCGCATGACGTCATTCCAGTCGTCAAAGCTCATCTTGTGAAGTACGCCATCGCGGGTGACGCCTGCATTGTTTACGACAATGTCAATTGGGCCAATTTCTGCGGCGATACGCGCGCAGCCTTCGAGCGTTGCTTCATGATCGCCAACATCGAATCGATAGGCTGGAATGCCGGTCTCTGCGGTAAAGGCGCGGGCCTTGTCCTCGTTGCCCGCATAATTTGCAACAACAGTACGGCCTTGCGCCTTCAGCGCCTCGCAAATGGCTTTGCCGATCCCGCGCGAACCACCGGTAACAACTGCAACTCGTGACATTCCTGTACCTCCCATCGATCCCTCTAGGGACTACGGTAGGTCCATGTCGGATAGGCTACAAGCTGCGGAATACGTAATTGCTGCAGGTGCAGCATCGAATTGCTGCAGAGCAACCTGACAATTCGTCAAGTAATCGCGTGATTAGAAGCGGAACTGGGTTCCGACATAGACAGCCTGATTGTCCTGCTTGCCGTCAGTCAGCGGCAGGAGGCGGTCGCGCTCGGGCGAATAACGCACGCCGGCGGTGACATTCAGGTTGCGGGTGAGGCGATAGCTGCCGCCGAGATCGAGCTGGTAATCACCCTGCCCTTCGAGCGTGCGCGGCGCGCGGCCTGCGCGATCACGGCCATCCATCTCGATCCGCGGAGCGAGACGCGAAGGAGTTCCGGGCGCAACCGACTTGATCTTGGCGAGATCGGGCATGTCGATCCGCTGCAGATCATGCAGGGCCGAGACCGAGGCCGATGGGGCAAAGCTGGTGTAGCCACGCGCCATGCCGAGATTGAACGCAACGGGTGCGATACGGACGGCCGATGCGCCGGGCTGATTCGCAGCCTCAGCCAGCGTGCTCCGTACAGAGAATGCGCGAGCGCTTTGCGAATCGAGCCGAACCGCCACGGTGATGGCACGGCTTCCACGCGTTTCATTGCCTGCTGGCGTGAAGCGGAACAGCTTACCGCTCTTGAGCGCGCGGACGGTGATCTGCGAGGCCAGCCGTTCATCAACCGACGCCGGGGTGAACGACCCGATCCCGCCACGCGCCGCAAGGCTTACGGGCAAAGCATCGAAGCCGCTGGAAAAGGCGCTGCTTACGGTGGGAGCAAGCAGAAGCCCGAGCGTTGCCGCTGCGGCACAGACGAGCGGCGCACGCAAGCGGCGGCGCGTTGCACCATTCGCTTCCGGTTTTTTGCCATTGCCCGCCATGATAAGCCTGTTTCTTCCCCAGTCGGACCGCTTTACGGCCACGTTTTGTTATGGTTCCCACCGCTGGATGTCATTCCGACTCAGCCAGACAGAAACCTGCATTCACTTAATACGTTTGGCGAACGGATTTATCCATAGGCTGCAAGCAGATCAGTCGCTTCCTATTGGGGTGTGGCCCATTGTCCACACTGCCTCCGCGCATTCAGCATGCATTCACGGCACGGCAAGGCAATTGCGGCCCGATGGCCCTGCCCGCCACGCCAGCGTTCATCGTGCTTGCCGCACGGCGCGCGGGGGTGATAGAGGCGATCCAAACGCCGCTTCGCAAGATGCGGCTCAATGCGCCGGATGGGACATCCGCCGCCGCAAGCCAAGGATTGTGACGTAGTGACCAAGACCGCGCCGAACACCCGCAAACTCCCGGGCACCAGCAAGCTCGTTTTTCGCGCAATCGTGATCGGGGCCATGGCCTTGGCTGCTACCGGTTGCGGCAAGAAGGAACGCCCCAAGGCGGATCTCGCGGCCAGCCAGGTCACCACCATCGGCGTGAACGCCTATCTCTGGCGCGCCAGCCTCGATGCGCTGTCATTCATGCCCCTGCTCCAGACTGACAGCAATGGCGGCGTGATCGTGACCGACTGGTACGCCAACCCCAAGAACCCCGGCGAGCGGATGAAGGTCACCGTCTCGATCGTCGATCAGGACTTGCGCGCCGACGCTTTGCGCGTCGCCGCCAGCCGCCAGGTTTCGACGAGCGGCCAGTGGGTCGATGCCCCGGTCCAGGCCGTGACCGTGCAGAAGCTCGAAGATATTATCCTGACCAAGGCGCGCGACCTGCGCCGCGCGTCGATCACCGGGTAATTCCGGCTCAGGCGAATCTTGCGTGTCATGGCTGCGCTGCCTAGAGGAGCGCCCATGACCGCGATTACACCAGAACGCTTCGATCCTGCCGTCGCCGATACTCGCTGGCAGCGGGTGTGGGACGAACAGCAATCGTTCCGCGCCGACGATTCGTCGACCAAGCCGCGCAGCTATGTGCTCGAGATGTTTCCCTATCCATCGGGACGCATCCATATCGGCCACGTGCGCAATTACACGATGGGCGACGTGCTGGCGCGCTACAAGCGGATGCGCGGGCACGAAGTGCTGCACCCGATGGGTTGGGACGCCTTCGGCATGCCTGCCGAAAACGCCGCGATGGAAAAGGGCGTCCACCCCGGCGGCTGGACCCGCGACAATATCGCCAACATGAAGGCGCAGTTGAAGCGCCTCGGCTTCGCGCTCGACTGGAGCCGCGAGATCGCCACTTGTGAGCCTGAATACTACGGCCACGAACAGGCGCTGTTCCTCGACCTCTATGCAGCAGGCCTCGTTTACCGCAAGGAAAGCTCGGTCAATTGGGACCCGGTCGACATGACCGTGCTGGCCAACGAACAGGTCATCGACGGACGCGGCTGGCGTTCGGGTGCGCTGGTCGAGAAGCGCAAGCTGAGCCAGTGGTTCCTCAAGATCACCGACTTTGCCGACGAACTGCTCGAAGGGCTCTCCACTCTCGACAAGTGGCCCGAAAAGGTCCGCACGATGCAGGAGAACTGGATCGGCAAGAGCCAGGGCCTGCAGTTCGCGTTCGAACTTTCGAGCGGGGACGGGCTGGAAGTTTACACCACCCGGCCTGACACGATCTTTGGCGCAAGCTTCGTTGCCGTGGCCGCAGATCATCCGGTGGCGCAGGGCGTCGCTGTGGATAATCAGGCAGCGCAGGACTTCATCGCGCTGTGCAAGCAGGGCGGGACGACCGCCGCCGAACTCGAAACCGCCGAGAAGCTGGGCTTCGACACCGGGATCACCGCCAAGCATCCGTTTACGGGCGCGGACCTGCCGGTGTTCATCGCCAACTTCGTGCTGATGGACTACGGCACCGGCGCGATCATGGCCGTGCCGGGGCATGACCAGCGCGACTTCGATTTCGCCACCAAGTACAGCCTGCCGATCCTGCGCGTTGTCGCCAGCGATCCGGCGGACGCAGACAAGCCGTTCGGCAAGGAAGCCGAAGCGGGCGACGGCGTGCTGGTCAATTCGGGCTTCCTTGACGGGATGAGCGTGGCTGATGCCAAGGCTGCGGTTATTGGCCGAGCGCAAAGCGAAGGCTGGGGCGAGGGCAAGACGGTGTGGCGCCTGCGCGACTGGGGCGTTTCCCGCCAGCGCTATTGGGGCACGCCGATCCCGTTCATCCACTGCGAGATCTGCGGCGTTGTGCCGGTGCCCAAGAAGCAGTTGCCGGTGGTGCTGCCCGAGGACGTCAGCTTTGACGTGCCGGGCAACCCGCTCGACCGCCATCCGACGTGGAAGCATGTCGGGTGCCCGCAGTGCGGCCACCCCGCCCGGCGCGAGACCGATACGCTGGATACTTTCGTCGATTCATCGTGGTACTTCCTGCGCTTCGCCAGCCAGCCCGTCGACCGTCCGTTCGACGCGCAAGAGATCAAGCGCTGGCTGCCGGTCGAGCAGTACATCGGCGGGATCGAGCACGCGATCCTGCACTTGCTCTATGCCCGGTTCTGGACGCGGGCGCTGGCCCGCATCGGCAAGATTGAGGTGACTGAGCCGTTCGCCAGCCTGTTCACGCAAGGCATGGTGACGCACGAGACGTATGAGCGGAAGAACCCCGAGAACGGCCAGCCGATCTTCTTCTCTCCGGCAGAGGTCGAGCGAACTTCTGAAGGCGCGACGCTGAAAGCAGATGGCGCAGCTGTCGAAGTCGGCCGCGTCATCAAGATGTCGAAGTCCAAGAAGAACGTGGTGGACCCGGACGAGATCGTCGCGAAATATGGCGCAGACGCGATCCGCTGGTTCATGCTTTCTGACAGTCCGCCCGAGCGTGACTTGCCGTGGTCCGAAGCCGGGATCGAAGGCTGCGCGCGCTTCGTGCAGCGTTTGTGGCGTCTGTTCGGGCAATATGATGCGGGTGCGAGCGGCGAGGACAAGGCGCTCGACCGCAAGACGCACCAGACCGTGCATGCCGCCGCCTCGGACATCGAGGCGCTGGGCTTCAACAAAGCCGTGGCGCGCATCTATGAACTGACCGGTGCGATCGAAAAGGCTGGGCCTTCGGCCAGCCGCACTGCTGCGATTCATAGCCTGTTGTTGCTGGTTGGGCCGATGATGCCGCATCTGGCCGAAGAAGCCTATGCGCGGATCGGTTCGGGACTGGCTGCCGACGCGCTTTGGCCCGAAGTCGATCCGGCGCTACTGGTCGATGATGAGGTGACCGTGGCGGTGCAGGTCAAGGGCAAGCTGCGCGATACGCTGACAGTGGCCAAGGGCACGCCCAAGGAAGAGCTTGAGCGCCTTGCCCTTGCTTCCGAGAAAGTGCAGCGTGCACTCGAAGGGGCAGAAGTGAAGAAGGTGATCGTTGTGCCCGACCGTCTGGTGAACCTTGTCGCTTAAGCGCCTCGCCCCTTTGGCAGGAGCCGTTTTGCTGCTGGCCGGCTGCGGTTTGCAACCGATGTATGCAGGTGGTGGCAGCGGCGTTCTGGCGCAGGCGCTGTCTGATGTCGACGTTTCGCCGATCGAGGGGCAATCGGGCTGGCTGGTGCGCAATGCCCTGAACGACCGGCTCGGTGCCGGGCGGCAAAACGGCGGTGCGCGCTACCGGCTGGATATCCGGCTGGACGACAAGGTCGAAGGGCTGGGGCAACTCTCGAACGACACGATCACACGCGAACGGCGAACTGTTCGGGCGCGTTACCAACTGGTCGATATTGCCTCGGGCAACGTGCTGCTCGATGCGACCGCCGGGTCCGACGCGGGCTTCGACGTGGTGAACAGCGAATATGCGGTGATTGCAGCAGAGCAGACAGCGCTCGAAAACCTGTCGCAGGAAATTGCCGACCAGATCGTCACGCGCGTTTCGGTGCGCCTGCGCGAAGCCAAGTGAAGCTTACCCAGAAGAATTTCGCGGCAACCGCGGCGAAGGCCGCGCGCGACTGCCGGATATTCTACTTCTGCGGCCCGGATGAGGCCGGTGCGAGCGACGCGGCAAACCGCATCGCCGCCATGTTGGGCGACGCAGAGAAAGTCGAGATGAGCGGTGCAGAACTGCGGCGCGATCCGGTGCGGCTGGCCGACGAGGCGAGGTCCGTCTCACTGTTTGGCGACAAGCGGATCATCCACGTTCGCGCAGTGGGCGACGATGCGCACGATGCGGTCGAGACGCTACTGGAAAGCCCGGTGGACGGATGGCCGGTTCTGATCGTGGCCAGTTCTGCGACCGACAAATCGCGCATCGCCAAGCTGCTCGAAGGCAAGGCAAGCGCGATGGTGGCAATGTTCCACCCGCCCGATCTGCGGTCGGTGGCGGACGCCGTACGCGACATGGGCGATGCGGTGGGCGTCAAGATCAACGGCAGTCTCGCTGAGCGGATTGCCCGCGCCTGTGCAATGGACACGCGCATGGCCAAGAGCGAAATCGAGAAGCTGGCGCTCTATCTCGAGGCCAGTCCGCAGGCTCCGCGCGAAGCCAATGCTGCGGCGCTCGACGAGATCTGCGCGGTGAGCGAAGACGACGGCCTGATGCCGGTCGTGAACGCCGTTCTGGGCGGCGATGTGCGCAAGCTTTCAGGCGAGCTTGCTCGCATGCGCGAAATGGGTTTGAGCCCCGTGGGACTGGTCCTCGCGTTCGAACGGCGGGCCGCCCAGCTTGTGCAATTGGCGGCGCGCATGGGTGACCGCGGTGACGTCAACGCATTCATGGAACAGGAAACTTCTGCCAAGCGCGTGTTTTTCCGCGACCGGGCAGATCTTACGCAACAACTGCGGCGTTGGCGTGGCCCGCGACTGATCAGGCTTACCGAAAGGTTAACCATGCTGCACCGCACACTAATTTCCGACAATCGCAACGGAGAATTGGTGCTGGCTCAAGGTCTTGCGGAAATCGCACGCGCTGCAGCGCGATAAAGCGCGCCGGATTCGGAAATTCGGACCATATGCTCAGGTTGAACGGGGGCATTTTGGGCAATTCTAGGCGAAACGCGTGATGACCAAGCACGTACCCACTGGCGAGATGCGGCAATCGCAGGACCGGCGCAGGATAACGCTGCCGCTGGCCCCTCCGCTCGAACAGCGCAGGCTGCAGATCTACATCATGCTGTTGCTGCTGGACGGCGCTGCGATTATGGGCGGGTTGTGCACTGCCAGCTGGTTGTACCTGGGGCGCTTCCTGGAAGAGTCGTCGCTGCTGCACGGCCAGGTTCTGGTCCCGATCTACTGGACCATCGCGCTCAGCACCAAGGCCTATTCTCTTCAGGCACTGCGTCGGCCGACCTTTGCGCGAGCGCGATCGGCCCTGTCGCTGATCGGTGCGGAAAGCGCGCTTCTGTTCGTCGGTTTTGCCACCAAGAGCACAGACAATTTCTCGCGTGTTTCCGCGATGCTTGGGCTGGTCATGGCCATGCTGCTGCTGATCTGGATACGCTCGATGATGCGCCCGGTCATCCAGGGGCGCTGTGGCGCGGTCGGCATCAATGTGTTGCTGATCGATGATGGCGGCGCTGCGCTGCGAATTCCGCACGCCTATCATATCGATGCGCGTGAACATCACCTCGCGCCCGACCTTTCCGATCCGCACATGATGGACCGCCTCGGCCTCTACATGATGAACATGGACCGGGTCATGGTCAGTTGCCCGTCGGATCGACGCGGCGCGTGGGCGCTGGTGTTCAAGAGCGCCAATGTTTCCGGTGAGATCATCGACCCGGAAGTGAGCAATCTCGGCGTGATCGGCGCCAGACGCGAGCGTGATTTCGGCGCCTTGATCGTGGCCAGCGGCCCGCTGGGACTGCGGTCGCGCGCGCTGAAGCGCGCGCTCGATTTCGGATTGGCGGGGAGCGCCGTGCTTGCACTGGCGCCACTGCTGGCAATCGTCGCGCTGGCGATCAAGCTGCAGGACGGCGGTCCGGTACTGTTCGTGCAGAAGCGCACGGGACGAGGCAACCGGTTCTTCCCGATCTTCAAGTTCCGCTCGATGCGAGTCGAGAAGCTGGATTCGGCAGGCGCGCGCTCAGCCAGCAAGGACGACGACCGTATCACGCGCATTGGTCGCTTCATCCGCGGCACAAGCATCGACGAACTGCCTCAACTGTTCAACGTGTTGCGCGGAGAGATGTCGATCGTCGGCTTGCCGAACACAGGCATGAGCTGCTTCGAAACGCCGCGAGTCAGCGGATAGAGCCGCGTGCCTGATCCGCCCGCAAGGATGATGCCCTTTCGAGGGCAACCGGACATCGTTTCGCTCGCTGCGTCAAAAACTCCCTTCAGGCGTGGCCGGATCAATCCGTCAGTGCAAGCGCGATGCGCCCGAACACCACATTACATCCATTTTGAACCGGCAACTGCTGCATTGCAACATACGCTGCAGCGGCAACCACCCAATTGCCAAACTGACCTCGTCCTGCACTACCGCGATACTCCCTGACGCAGCCAGGCAACCATGTCTGCCTCTCGTCGCGCACCAACCAGCGCAGCATCACTCTCCATCGCCGCACGATAGCGCATCCCGCGCTTTATCAGCCAAATCGGATATGCCAGCCAGCGTCGCATCTGGTCTGGCCGGGAATGGGCGATATCGGCCAGTTGATAGGGGTCAGGCCGCAGGGCCTTGCGCAGAGCGGCTCGCCATCCCCATTGTCCCGCATCGGCTTGATCCAGGCGGCGCAACAGCTTGTTCCGCTCCGCCACCTCCTTGTCCTGAAGCAGCGCCGCAGTGGCTGCCGCGATATGACTTTCAGGAAAGCGAGCACCTGCCAGCAAGCGATGAGGGACCCATTGTGCGCCATGGCGATGTGCCAGGGCAGCAACCAGGCGCAGTGAATTCGCAAGGCCCAGCCGATCGGCTGCCTGCTCGATCCAGTCCCAGTCAAGCGTATTGCTCTGCGCGAGGAAATGGAGGTCAGCCAAAGTCAGCGGGCCATTCTCGAACGTGTGATGAAGCGTCGCATGCTCTACCAAATGCAGGAAATTGGTACGCCGCGACGGCACTTTCATCGCGGTTCCGAGAATCGGAATCGATTCCGCTTCTTCATGGAGCATGGCAACGAACTGCGGTTCCTGCGGCCAGTTGCGCGCGTTTACCCGGTGATGAATTTCGATGGTCAGCTCGAACTCGATGTCCTGAATTTCAGGGAGCTGATGGTTGTATTCAACGCCATACGTTCCGGCCCAAGGTGCCAGCCGGTAATCATCGTGCGCGAGCAGGAATGCCTGCGCCCGCTCGGCCTCCTCGCGTGACAGGAGCAGGTCGACATCGCGCATCGGCCGCAATGACTGGTCGGGGAAGTCACGGTGCGCCAGCGCCACGCCTTTGAGCAGCACCGGCTGGAAACCGGCTCCAGCCAGTGTCTCCCACAGCCGCTTGAGCGCGACAGTCTGCCGCAGTCCGTAAAGCGAGTGCCACTGGCAAGCGCGGTCAATTTCGGTGCGCACCGATTCGGGCACGAGCGCCGCGCAGCCCGACATCTGAAAGTTTCGCCGCAGCAGAGGTGACAGCCGGTGGACTTCGGCCAGATCAGCGAGGGATTGCCATTCGCCTGCGTCCAGTTGCTGGCTAAGGTCAGCGTGATTCCCGTCAGGCGCGGCGCAGATGCGCAGCAACAGCTCTTCGTGCCTGCCATCCTGGATCATCGATTCATTACGCATCGGGTCGTTGGGCATCGGCATGGTTCCCCAGATCGACGATCTGGTCGGCAAGTTCAAGCAATGCTGCACGGTGGCCGAGGATCAGGATGGTACAAGAGCCTTTGAGCGCGGCGATCGTCCCTGTGACCGCAGCTTCGTTTCCGCCATCCAGCGCCGCCGTCACCTCGTCGAGAATAAGCAGATCTGGCGACCGCAGCAACGCACGCGCCAGCGCCAGCCGTTGTCTTTCACCCCCGGAAAATTGCCGTCCGCCCTCGCCGACACGCGTATTCAGCCCGGATGGCAGCCCAAATACGAACGAGGCCGAGGCGCGTTCAAGAGCATGCCGAATCGCCGCCTCATCGCAACTGTCCCGGCCCCAGGCCAGATTCTCGGCCACGGTGCCGTTGAACAGGTATGGCACCTGTTCGACATAGGCCACCCGCTGCCGCCAGGCGATCCGCGCGCTACCGGCAAGCGGTTGGTCATCGATCAGCACTTCACCCGAATCGGGCGAGATCAACCCGCCCAGAATATCGGCCAGACTGCTCTTGCCCACGCCCGAGGGCCCGCAGATGCCGACGACGCTACCGGCCCGAATGGTCAGGTCGAACTGGTCAAAGACGCGCGTGTCGCGTCCGGCGTACTGCATCGTCACGTGGCGCAGCGTAATCGCGCGGGTCAATCGGGGCGGTTCCACGGAAACATCGCGCACTTCGCGGTTGGCCTGCGCCTCGGCAACCATGGCTTTCAGCGCATCGAGCGCGGGACGATTGAAACGCCAGTTCCGCACCGACTGCTGCAACCCAGTGGCGACCGGCACGAACCGGACCATGATCGCCAGCACCGGCACGAGAATGCTCAGCGGCAGACGCATCTGCAGCAGCGCGATGTAAACCAGCACGCACAGCACGCCCACGGCAACCGCCTGGAAACTGACGTGCGTCATCGCAACCGAACGCTGGTTGCGCAGTTCCGCCTCTTCGAGCGCGCGGGCGGTCTCGCTGAACTGCCGGGTCAGCGCTTCTTCCGCCCCGCCGATCCGGGCAGCGCGCAAATGGAACAACCCGTTGGAGACCTGCTCCTGCAAGGCCTCATAAATCTCGCTATAGCGCTCGCCCTCGCGGTGGCGATGCGTGCGCAGCAGCACCACCACCAGCACCACAAGCGCCGCCGAAACCAGCGCGATCAGCGTCAGCTTCCACGAAATGGCGAAGGCCGCTGCCATCAGCATGACCGCAGTGACGAGCGCGGTGACCACCGACAGCGCCTCTTCCCCCAGATGGCCGACGCGATCTGCCTCGCCGATAATACGGGCGGCGTGGCTGGAACTTGTCTGGCTGCTGAGCCAGCGCCACTCGGCGGCCATGACAGCATCCTGCGCCTCGATGCGCATGGCGCGGGTCATCGCCAGACCCATGCTGGCACGCAGTTGAAGCACCAGAAATACGAGCAAGGCGCGGACCACGACCACCGCGACGATCGCCAGCAGGAGCACAGGCACTGGCACTCCGGCGAGCGGGGCCATCCATTTCCCGAGCGCACCAAGCGAGTTTTCGCCCGCGATCACGCTGGTGATCGGTATCAGGATCAGCAGCCCGATGCCTTCGGTCAGGCTCGAGACGATCATCAGAATACCGAGCCAGACGAGCCGCGCGCGCCCGGTCAGCCGCAGGATCAGGCGGAGCGCGGCAAGCGTGGACTGGCGCTGATCAACCGGCATTGCGGCCTTCCACGAATTGCACGAACCGGGCTGTCGCGATGCCGCGGGTGAGGCCGGAATTCAGCTTGGCGGCATCTCGCCGCGCGGCGATGTCCTGCCCATCCCAGTTCTGCAGATCGGCGACAAGCCTGGGCAGATCGAGCACGTCCGCAAGGCGTGGGTCGCTTTGCATCATCTGGAGTTCATGCAGCATTCCATCGCGTTCGCGCGTCATTCGCATGGGCCAGTCCGACGACTGCGCACCCACGCGCCGTTCATCGCGAACGACGTCTGGCACCCGGCCACTCAACATGCGTCGCGCCAGCCAGCGGTCGACGCCGCCCCGCAAGTACTGCTCGTCACCAATCCCTGCGCACAATTCGAGCAGAGGGACATAAGCTGTTGGGTCGCGCATCTCGGTGCCATAAAGCAGCGTATAGCCCAGCGATATCTCCGGCGCACCTGCGAGCAATCCCGTCACCACCTCGTCGCGCCATTGGCGAGCGGAAGCAATGTCGTAAGCTTCGAGATCGTGGCCATCGCGAGCCGCGCGGTCCAGCGCACCGCTACGCCGCGCATAGTCCTCCCGCATCGGACACCACCAGGTGAACGGCGAAGGTCGCCACGGACGTCCTGAATCGACCGCCCGTTTCACCGCCAAGGGGACGTGCGGCATAACAGCCAGGGCAATGAGTTTCCGCCAAGTAGGCCGCGCGTCGTAGCGATCGGCCAGCAGCTCGCGCATCAATCGAAGCCAGTTGCCTTTGGCCAGCCATGTCGGAAATCCGGTAAAGCCATCATAGCTGAAGCTGGCGTTGCCCATGTCGCCGCCAAGCACCACATCCACCCCGTCAGCGGAGGCCTGTTCGAGCGCGGCGTGAAACCAGTGGGCATTCATCTCGTTGTAGCTTGGCCACCCCGACATCAACATCGACGATTGCAGCCGCTCTCCAAAGCGCAAATGCGCGCCGTCAATGAAGCTTGGCGTGATTTGCGGATACATGGCGCACAAGGCACGCACATGCGGCGATTCATCGCTGAACAGCGTTTCGCTGTCGGTCGGCACCCATCCGGGGGCTGGCACCGAGGTATAGGACCGCAAGACCCCGCCCGGCGGCAGCTGGGTGGCGGCGAAACTGGCGACGGCCTGCGAATCGAGCCCACCCGACAGCAGCACGCCGGGGCACCGCGCGCCTGCGAGCATCGTCGCTGTCGCGCGTTCGAACTGCTCTGTAACGGCCTCGACGTAATCTTCGTCTTTCTTGAAACGAACGGCCGGGACGTCCAGTACCGACCAGTACTGGCGAGTAGTGTGTCCATCAGGGTCATGCGCTTCAACGCTGGCTGCAGGCACGCGGTGCAGGCCTTTGTACCAGCTTTTGGCCGGCCTGCGTGCGTTGAGCAGCAGCCAGTCGCCGAGCATGTTGTCGTCGATTGCCGCGTGATGGCCCAGAGCCATGATCGGTGCGGGAAGCGAGGAAACTACAAGTCGATTCCCGTCACGCAGCACATGCAGCGGCGCGCGGCTGGTCGCAGACCGCGCCAGCCTTGCCTGTCGTCGTTCCGGATTCCACTGCACGGCGGCGTAATTGCCGTTGATATGCTTGTCGCAATCGTCGCCGAGCCTCGCATGCATGGCGGCGTAAAGGCCGGCAGGATCAAGTTGCCGATCAATGCCCCAGCGGTTGCAAAGATCATCCGGATCGTAAATCGTCCCGGACAGCAAGGTGTAGCCACCATTGTCGTGCCGGGTGAAGCCACGTGTCCGCACCTGCACCTTGCGGTCTGGCAGGCCCGCCACCGCAGCGCGCGTGGCAAAGGCCGCACCCGGAACCGTGCCGTGCAAGACGTCGCCAGCTCTACCGAGGCGAAGTGCCTGAACCGCCCTGCCCCAATCGCCAGTGAACCATTCCGGGCCACCAGAAAGGTCGATGGCTGCAAGAATCAGGAGGTCATGTCCGGTCAACTGCGGCTTCCGGAAGCTGTGAGTCCTTGCCGACAGACAAGGTCATGATGGGTCTATAGGACGAACGGTCGCAATGGCCGATCAACATCTCGCCGCGATGTTCGACCCATGCATGATAGGCATGTTCACCTGCGCGATCAAAGATATGGAACGCGATTATGATTTGGGAAGCGATGCCGTGCATGCGCATGATCCACTGCAATGCAACGGCCTGCGGCAGGCATCGCGAATGGCCGGGCAGTATCTCGCTCGCACGGTCTACACACCGGCCAAGCATCAGGGCCTCGCGCAGAACCGCGAGCGCAGCATCGCCGAATTGGTATTCCGGAGGAGGGCTTTCGGCAGATTGATGTTGCGGTTGCGCAACAATCTGACCGAGACTGCCACGCCATAATCGCAGCGGCACGACCCTCACAAGAAAGCGCGCCGCAGCAAGAAATGCCACGGCGCGCCCTACTTGAAACCGCAACTGCATTGACTGCGAAATTCGCATCCCGCCACTCCCGCCAATGAATGGCAAAGATCAGGCCGGTTTCGCGAAGCCCGCAGTTGTCAGCTGCGAAACAAATGCATCCACGGAGCGCTGACATTCGTCCTGCGCAATACCGTATTCCTGCATCAGATCCTGACAGATCAGATCGAGATCCGGCTGATCATCAAGCCTTCGCCAGATGTCCAGTCCCACCCCTTTCAAGGAGAAGAACTTGCCGGTCTCGACATGGATCATGACCAATTCACCATCGACCTCGGTCGCACAATGAGATGCGTCGAGCTTGTGAAGAATTCTGGCCATATTACTTCAGAACCTGGGAAGTGTTAATCAGCTCTTCGACTTGCCCTGCGAGCCGCCGTCACCGCCATTGCCCTTGCCAGCTGCAATTGCCGTCAGATCGACGGTGAGTTCTTCAAGAACCGGAGCAGACCAGATCTTGCAAGCTACGTCGTTACGCTCAGTCATGATTGAACTCCTAACTAAAGTTAGTACCAAAACTCGTATCTCTTAACCGTCATATATATTTGTTGCGGCTGCGAAGCAAGCCAGAAAGGGCAGATTTGCAATAAGTCCCGCGCTTCAAGGGTTATTGGCCGTGTGCGCGCTACGCAGCAACTGCGAAATAACCTCCACATCCGTGCCGAATCGGAGCGAATCAAAGGGCCGGCGCAGCGTCCAGAATCGCACCCCCGCACAGAACTGCAGCAGAAACTGTTCATGCGCAGCGCGGTCGCCTCGCGCCACGTGAACGAAGCCGCGGTAAAGAGCGCCCGGCAACAGCGCGAGCTTGGCAGCGCCCGTAACCGGCTCGAGGGTCACTTCATCGCCTCGTTCCAGAAATACCAGATCGGTCAGCGGTAGCGGCGCCTCAGCCTTGCACGCCGCAGCGGCATAATGCTTGCCCGGCATCGACGGAACCGGCCGACCCGCTTCAATCGACGTCATCTGCAAAGCATCGCCCCACAATTTCAAGGACTTGCTATCCGGTAATGCATAAACGCAACCGGGCTGAAGGGACAGCACAAGGGTGTCGTCGCAGACATGAGGATGGCCGTATGCTGCCATAGCTGCAGCCAGAGTCGATTTGCCGCCACCCGAATCGGCGGTAAACGCCACGATGTGGCCGCCGATATCGACCGCGCTGGCATGGAGCGGCACCAGCCCGTTCAACCAGGCCACTGCCCCGAACACCGTGCCCCACAGAAACAGCTCGAAGTCGGTCTCGCCATCGCCATCGGGCATCTGCACCGTCAGGCCTTCACCGCGGCAATAATGAAAGCGCACATCGTCCCAGGTGGTGAACAGGATTTCGTCGTTCGAAATCGAAAAGCCTTCCTCGTCATCGAAGAAGGCGCCTTCAATTCGTGCCGGCACAGTGCCCAGAACGAATCGCATTTCATGCTGCATGAGCGAAAGATCTGCGCGGGCCTGCGATTCGCCGTTCACGGCATGATCATTTTGCATCAAACGCAGATCCATGCGTGCGCTGCAAAATGCAACCATATTGCGCGCACAATACCTCCAAAACGCTGCCAAATCTGCCGCTTTCTTCCTGATTCTTGAGGAAAAAACGCGGAAAACCGACAGTTTTTGAATCTTCCAGTTCGGCCCGATAACGCCACCAAATTGGAGAAGTTAGTGTCTTATCAGGGTTAACACGTAGTTTTGGTTGCGAATCATTTTGCATTGCGGTATTCCCGGCAGGGAGAGGGCGGTACACGGAAGCGATACTGCTTAGGAGATTAGTCATGAAGTTTACCCGCGTTGCTACGGCGCTTGTTGCGACAGCCATGCTGACCGCACCGATCGCTGCCCAAGCCGGCACTCGTGCCAACTCTGCCGCGGTGTATCCGTCGGCAACCTACTCGGCAAACCGCGCTTCGGCAAAGGTTGACGACGAGAATGGCCTGAAGCCGGCGATCTGGGTGATCGTTCTGCTTTCGGGCGGCGCTGCTGCCTACGGTCTCTCGCGTGCATTCGACAACAAGTCGAACGGCGCGAACTGATCCAGCACTGAAGATTACAGGAACCCGGCTTCCCTGCATGGGCGGCCGGGTTCTTTGTGTCTGGACCACACAGCCGAAGCGTGCTGCTGCAAAATGGCCGGACCGGCGTGCAGCCCCGAATGCAGCATTGTCCAAACCCCGCACGGTCGCGTTCACTAACGCTTGACCCGGCAGCCTATCCGGTTGATCAGTCCCCATGCTCAAGAACCGGGCCGACCAGCTCACCGCATTCGTTGTATTGGCCGCATTATTCGGTGGCGGTGGCGTCGCCTATGGGCTTTCCAACCTCATCATCCAGTTGGCAGCGCTGGCGCTTCTTGCGCTGCACTACCCGGCCGTCCGGCATTTCGTTGCCAAGGCGCCGCGCACACTGATTGCGCTGCTGCTGGCAACTTTGCTGGTTCCCCTTCTACAGCTTGCACCATTGCCCCCGTCCATCTGGACCGCCATGCCGGGCCGCGAGATGGTGCTTGAAGCGCTTGTCGCCGCAGGCGGCGAGGGCTGGTTCGCCACAACGGTCAACAGTGCCCGCACCTTCGTCGCATTCCTGGGTCTCCTCGCACCGTTCACCGTGATCGTCCTGGGGTGGCGCTCACCGGACAATACAGTCGGCAGGATGACGCTTGCTTTCATTGCATTGGGCGTCGCAAATGTCCTGCTGGGGGCTGTGCAGTTGCTCGGGCCGGGCCATCTTGGCGTCCTTTACGTTGAAAACGACATGGCCGGCGTAATGTTCGGGCTTTTCGCCAATCGCAATTCAACCGGCATCTTCCTCGATTGCTGCCTGATCCTCTTGGCGACGCTGCCACCAACCCGATTGGCGTCAACTGCTGGGCTGGCGAAAATGATCGCAGCGGTGCTGCTGGTCCTCGGCGTCATCCTCACCCAGTCGCGCACCAGTTTCGTCTTGCTGCTGGTTCCGCTCGGGTTTGCAGTCATTCGGCAGATTTCCGCCCGGTTCGAGCGCCGTGGTAACGGAAGCATTACCCCGGCGCCGCGACTGGCGCTGGGAAGTCTGATTGCACTGGTCACTTTGGGCGCGATCCTCGTGCCGCTGACCGGTGGGTCACGCATCGACAGCGTACTTGCCCGTTTCGAACAGAAGCAGGAACAGCGCCCGATGATCTGGGAAGATGCCCGCTACTCGGTTTCGCGTTACTGGCCGGTCGGTGCGGGCATGGCCACATTCGACGAAGTCTTCCAGGCAGACGAATCGCTCGAATATGTGTCGCAGCGCCGGGCCGGTCGTGCGCACAACGATTACATAGAAATCGCGATCGAAGCCGGCGCATTTGGATTGGCCCTTGTTGCCGCTTGGGCCTTGTGGGCGTTCGTTTCGGCATGGCAGGCAATCGCCGCACCGCAGCGCTGGCCGGCTCTTGGCGGCTTTGCCATCCTGCTGACGATCGGCCTGCAATCGGTGCTCGACTATCCGTTGCGCAATCAGACCATGCTCTGTCTCGCAGGTCTCGCCGTACTCCTGCTTGCCCCCGTCGCAGGTCGCGGGACCCGGCGAACGGATGATGCGGAGAATGTGCCATGATTCGCGCTGTGTGGATCACGCTCATGGCAGGCATCGCGGTGTGCGCTGTCGGCGCGGAGCTTGACCGGGCCTCGCGGCGCGAGCCAGCATTGACAGCCATCGTGCCAGGCCCGTTTCGCAGTTTCGCGCAGGAACGCCTGACGACCACCGTCGTGCGTTCCGGCACTCCCGAGATTGCAATAGAGACCGCCAGGACACTGGTCCGCCGCCGTCCGCTGCCTTCGGAGCATCTTTCTCTTCTTGCCATTGCCAAGGAGCGCAATGGCGACCGTGCAGGCAGCGGCCTGTTGATTCAGGCCGCCGCGCGGCGCGGATGGCGTGATTCGATAGCGCAGCAGGCGATGTTCGACATTGCCTTGGGCGCGGGCGATCCGGCAGAGGCTTCGCGCCGCCTGGCAGCGCTTTGGTCACAGAACGAGGATCAGGTGCCGCTCGGCGACTTGACCACCCGGCTTCTGGCTACGCCGCAGGGTCGCCAGGCCATGGCCGAAACGCTCAAGACGCCAGGGCGCTGGCAGAAGGCTTTCCTCTCGCCTTCGTCCGAAAATACGTCGAAGGAACTGGCAGAGACGATCGCAGAAGCGGACCGGGCCGGGGCACGGCTCGATTGTACATCGCTTGGGCGGCTCGGACAGTCCTATGCCGGGCAAAAGCGCGCTTATGAAGAGGCGCTCGTCGCAAGCGCAATCAGGAACTGCACAAAGCCGGACTGACCGGCAGCACAGACTTTCGGCCGTCAGTTCTGCTTGACGTTGAACGTCCCGGATACGCGCCCGCTTCCGGCCGAACCAGCCCCGCCCGAACGACCGTCCACGCTGGACAAACCTGAATCCAGGTCGATTACCAGCCGCCCGCCATTGAGCGTGTCACCATTGCGCCGAAGCGCGACATTGCCGGTCATGGTGATGACATTGCGGCCGAAGTCATAGACCGCCACATCGCCCCGCGCGCTTTCGCCGCCGCGCGTGACCTGCACGCCGCCGGTGGCGTCGATCCGGTCGATGCTGATCTGCCCGGGATTGCTGTAGGCAACGGTCGTACGGGCGGCGCGCAGGCGCAGATCGGACTGGGCAATATCAACATTGCCCGAAAGGACCACGCGCTTGGCCTTGTCCTGCACTTCGATGCGGTCTGCCGCGTAGTTGACCGGGGCTTTGCTGTCATGCCCGGCAATGCCTTGCGCGAACAAGGCGTTGGCCCCGGCGACTAGCGCAGTCGCTCCGGCAAAACCGATGGCAGCCATGCGCAGTGGCCGTGCGGAAAGGATGATTTCGGTCGTGGTCATGGCATATTCATCCTGCCCGGCACCATGCGGAGGCGGGCGTTTCCATCAAGCGTTACGGAGCGTTCCGACAGATCCGCGCTTATCGCGTCGGCGGAAAATGTGCCAGCCGGAATGCGGCCTTCGACCGGCCCCCGGCTCTTGAGCAGCTTGCCGCCAAGATCGATGTCGACGTTCGTCGCGGTCATCCGGTAACCGTCCGACGTCTGGAAATTGATCGGCCCCTTGATGTCGACGATCTCGTTGCCGAAATTGTAGTCGCCATTGCCTGCGGTCAGCAGGGCGGGGCCATCGTCGAGCATGATTCGAGCGGTCAACTGTTCCAGCTGGATCAGCGGATTGGCCTTGGTTCGCTGGATCGCCGATCCCGCCGTGATCGAAAAGCTGCGCCCTTCGTCATCCTGCCCGCGGTACATCGCGCTCGAAACCTGCATCCGGTCATCGACTACGGCCACCTTGCGACGGTCGAGCAGGAAGCTGATCTCGCCGCGCGGCGAGATCGGCGCGATGATCATCACGGCAAGCAGCGCGCCAACGGCAGCAGGAAGGGCGCGCGCCAGAAAATGCACGAGCCGGTCGTGAAAACCGCCCGGCGCAGCAAAACTGCGCCTGCGGGTTCGCATCATGTCGGCTTGCACGGTCATTGCGGCAACCTTGCTCCCCGCACCTTACTCGTGGCTGAAGATGTCACGCTCTGCCCAACCGGCGAGGTCAAGCCGCGCCCGCATCGGCAGGAAGTCGAAGCAGGCCTGCGCCATTTCCGTGCGGTGTTCGCGCGCCAGCCGCTCTACCAGAATAGCGTGCATCGCGTGCAGGAAGCGCACGTCCGAGGCGGCATACTCCTGTTGCGCATCGGTAAGCGCCGGCGCGCCCCAGTCGCTTGATTGCTGCTGCTTGGAAATCTCCTTGCCCAGCAGTTCGCGTACCAGATCCTTGAGCCCGTGGCGGTCGGTATAGGTGCGGACCAGCTTGGAGGCGATCTTGGTGCAGAACACCGGCGCGGCAACTACGCCGAGATAGTGTTCGATTGCGGCAAGATCGAACCGCGCAAAGTGATAGAGCTTGATCCGCGCCGGATCGGCCAGAACTGCCTTGAGGTTCGGCGCAGCAAAGCTGCTTCCGGGCGCGAAACGCACCAGATGTTCATCGCCTTTGCCGTCCGAAATCTGCACGAGACACAGACGGTCGCGCGGAGTGATCAGTCCCATCGTCTCGGTATCGACAGCAACGGGGCCAGGTGCAAGCACGCCCTCGGGCAGGTCTTCTTCGTGGAGGTATACAGCCATTGCTAGCGCTTAGGCGGTTGGCACCATGCCCGCAAGCTTTGTCGGCTGCAGACTTGCCCGGCGAAAGCCCGACTTGCACCGGCTAAAGACATGTCACTTCGCCCGCTCCCAAATGGGAGTATCTGCACATGACCCTCGCCGCCATCCCGGCTTCAACGCAATATCGGAGCGAAAGCCGAAGCGATGACCAGTTCGACCCTCACACACCTGCAGCGTCTCGAAGCCGAGGCAATCCACATCATGCGCGAGGTTGTGGCCGAGTCCGAGAACCCGGTCATGCTCTATTCGGTGGGCAAGGACAGCGCGGTGATGCTGCACCTGGCGCGCAAGGCGTTCTACCCCTCGCCCCCGCCGTTCCCGCTGCTGCATGTCGATACCACCTGGAAATTCCAGGAAATGTACAAGCTCCGCGACCGCATGGCGCAGGAGAGCGGCATGGAACTGCTGGTCTATCAGAACCCCGAAGCGGCCGAGCGCGGGATCAACCCGTTCGACCATGGCGCGCTCCACACCGACATGTGGAAGACCGAAGGGCTGAAGCAGGCGCTCGACAAGTATGGCTTCGACGCAGCCTTTGGCGGCGCGCGGCGCGACGAGGAAAAGAGCCGCGCCAAGGAGCGCATCTTCAGCTTCCGCACCGCAAGCCACGGTTGGGACCCCAAGAACCAGCGCCCCGAACTGTGGAACCTCTACAACGCCCGCAAGAACAAGGGCGAATCGATCCGCGTCTTCCCGATCTCGAACTGGACCGAGCTCGATATCTGGCAGTACATCCACCTCAACGATGTGCCGATCGTCCCGCTCTATTTCGCGGACGAGCGCCCCACCGTGGAGCGCGATGGCATGCTGCTGATGGTCGATGATGACCGCTTCCCGCTGCAACCGGGCGAAGAACCGGTGATGCGCTCGATCCGGTTCCGCACGCTGGGCTGCTACCCGCTGACCGGCGCGGTGGAAAGCACGGCCAAGACCTTGCCTGAGGTGATCCAGGAAACCCTGCTCACCACCACCAGCGAGCGTCAGGGCCGCGCGATCGACAAGGACGCTGGCGGCGCCGGCATGGAAGTCAAGAAGCAGCAGGGGTACTTCTGATGTCGGACACCGTCACCACCGACCCGATCTACGTCACCGAAGCGCTCATCGCCGAGGACATCGACGCCTATCTTGACCAGCATCAGCACAAGACCATGCTGCGCTTCATCACCTGCGGGTCGGTGGACGATGGCAAGTCCACGCTGATCGGCCGCCTGCTCTATGATTCGAAGATGATCTTCGAGGACCAGCTCGCTGCACTCGAAAGCGACAGCAAGAAGGTCGGCACGCAGGGGCAAGAGATCGACTTCGCTCTGCTGGTCGACGGCCTTGCAGCCGAGCGCGAGCAAGGCATCACCATCGATGTCGCCTACCGCTTCTTCAATACCGAGAAGCGCAAGTTCATCGTCGCCGATTGCCCCGGCCACGAACAGTACACCCGCAATATGGTGACGGGCGCTTCCACCGCCGACCTCGCGGTGATCCTTATCGACGCGCGCAAGGGCGTGCTGGTGCAGACGCGCCGCCATTCGTACCTGTGCCACCTGATCGGCATCAAGAACATCGTCCTTGCCGTCAACAAGATGGACCTCGTCGATTACAATCAGGCCACCTTTGACGCCATCGTCAAGGACTACACCGAGTTCGCGCGCTCTATCGGAATCGATTCGTTCACCGCGATGCCGATATCGGGTTTCAAGGGTGACAACATCACCACGCGCTCGGCCAATACCCCGTGGTACGGCGGCCCGACGCTGATCGAGCACCTGGAAACGGTCGAAGTGCTCTCGGCGCTCGATGCCGACAAGCCGTTCCGCATGCCCGTGCAGTGGGTCAACCGACCCAATCTCGACTTTCGCGGGTTTTCCGGCCTGATCGCCACCGGCAGCGTCAAGCCCGGTGATGCCGTCCGCGTCCTGCCTTCGGGCAAGACCAGCACGGTCACGCGGGTGGTTACACTCGACGGCGATCTTGACGAAGCCGTGGCAGGCCAGTCGGTTACCGTCTGCTTTGCCGACGAAGTCGATTGCTCGCGCGGCGACGTGATCGCGCTTGCCGACAATCCACCCGAGGCTGCAGACCAGTTCGAGGCGACGCTCGTTTGGCTGAACGACGAAGCGATGATCCCCGGCCGCGCCTATTGGCTCAAGCTCGCTACGCAGACCGTCTCTGCCACGGTGCAGGCGCCAAAATACGTCGTGAACGTCAACACGATGGAGCAATTAGCCGCCAAGACGTTGGAGCTCAACGCCATCGGCGTTGCCGAACTCGCCACCGACAAGTCCATCGTGTTCGAAGCCTATGCGCAGAGCCGGACGCTCGGCGGGTTCGTGCTGGTCGACAAGATCACCAACGCGACTGTCGCGGCAGGCATGCTCAATTTCAGCCTGCGCCGCGCCCAGAACGTGCACTGGCAGGCGCTCGACATCAGCCGCGAGGCACACGCCGCTGCGAAGAACCAGAAGCCCGCGGTGCTGTGGTTCACCGGCCTGTCGGGTTCAGGCAAGTCGACCATCGCCAACCTCGTCGAGAAGAAGCTGCACGCCCTTGGCAAGCACACCTTCCTGCTCGACGGCGACAACGTGCGCCATGGCCTCAACAAGGATCTCGGCTTCACCGAGGCTGACCGTATCGAGAATATTCGCCGCGTTGGCGAAGTGGCCAAGTTGATGACCGATGCGGGCTTGATCGTCCTGACCGCCTTCATCAGCCCGTTCCGTGCCGAACGCGAGATGGTGCGCGCACTCCAGGCGGATGGTGAATTCCTTGAGGTGTTCATCGACACGCCGTTAGAGGAAGCCGAGCGCCGCGATGTGAAGGGCCTCTACAAGAAGGCTCGCTCCGGCCAACTCAAGAACTTCACCGGTATCGACAGCCCCTACGAAGCGCCGCAGAATCCTGAAATCAGGGTAGACACCACGCATGAAACGCCCGAAGCAGCAGCCGAGCGCATCGTCGACCATCTGCTCGGCTGGGCGCCTGCGATCTGAAGAACCCGCGCGATCCATCGCGCGGGCAGGAGAATGTCTGAATGATCCTGTTTCATGGCCATGAAGCGCACGCCCGTTCGGTCGTCAAGGCGATCAGCTGGCGCATGCTCGGCAGCATCGATACGTTCCTGCTGAGCTGGCTGTTCACCGGCAGCGCCAAGGCCGCAGGCGCCATCGCCGGCACCGAGGTGATTACCAAAATCGCTCTGTATTACTTCCATGAACGCGTCTGGAGCTCAATCCATTGGGGCACCAAGCGACCGCCAGCAGATGACGAGGCCACCGCGCCAGCGCCCGAGCCGGGATTGGCCTAAGGTACTTTGCCTAGCCTGTCCCTGAGGCGCTTCAAGGCCGGCCGATGCTGCTGTAGGCGAACCCAGCCGCGCGCAGTTCGTCCGGATCATAGACATTGCGCAGGTCAACCAGGACCGGCGCGTTCGCCAACTGCTTCACGCGGCCCAGATCGATAGCCCGGAAAGCGTCCCATTCGGTCACCAGAACGATGGCGTCTGCACCCTTGATCGCGGCATAAGTATTCTCTGCCATTTCCACGTCCGGCATGATTTCCGCCGCGGCCGCCATGCCTTCGGGGTCGTAGGCGACGACGTCTGCGCCTGCATCGAGCAGGGTCTGCGCAATCGCAATCGACGGCGCATCGCGCATATCGTCGGTATTGGGCTTGAAGGTCAGCCCGAGCAACGCCACGCGCTTGCCCCGCGCCTCGCCGCCCAGCGCCTCGATCACCTTGCGGCCCATCGCACGCTTGCGGCTGTCGTTGACCTTGACAACCGCTTCGACCAGCCGGACCGGGCTGCTGAAGTCCTCGGCCGTCTTGAGCAGCGCCAGCGTATCCTTGGGGAAGCACGATCCGCCATAGCCCGGCCCTGCGTGCAGGAACTTCGAGCCGATGCGGCCGTCCAGCCCGATCCCGCGCGACACGTCCTGCACATCGGCGCCAACCTTCTCGCACAGGTCTGCCATCTCGTTGATGAAGGTGATCTTCGTCGCAAGGAAGGCGTTTGCGGCATACTTGATCAGTTCGCTGCTACGGCGCGACGTGAACAGGATCGGTGCGCGGTTGAGGAACAGCGGGCGATAGACCTCGCGCATCACCCCGCGCGCCCACTCGTCTTCCGCGCCGATCACGATACGGTCTGGCCGCTTGAAATCGCCGATAGCGGCGCCTTCCCGCAGGAATTCGGGATTTGACACGACCGAGAACTTCACGGCGGTACCGCTCTCGCTGATGATCCGCTCGACCGCATCGCCGGTGCCAACCGGCACGGTGGACTTGGTAACGATCACCGCTGGGTTCCTGAGATGCTCGCCCAGTTCCTGCGCCACCGCGTTGACATAGCTGAGATCGGCATGGCCATCGCCGCGCCGCGACGGCGTGCCCACGGCGATGAAGATCGCCTGCGCGCCTTCGATGGCGCTGGCAAGGTCGGTCGAGAACTGCAGGCGGCCCGCCTTGACGTTGGCCGCGACCAGTTCGGCAAGGCCCGGCTCGTAGATGGGCATCACGCCATCGAGCAGTCGCTGGATCTTCGCCTCGTCCTTGTCGATGCAGACCACGTCATGGCCGAAATCGGCGAAGCACGCCCCGGACACCAGCCCGACATACCCCGAACCCACCATCGCGATCTTCATCAAGCACTCCTTTTGCGAACCTGTAAGGCACGGCTGAACGGCTGTTAGCAAGCGGTTATCAGCCCAAGCAACCCCGCTTGCGGCGCCGGTCCCTAAACGTCTAACCTTGCGGGGACATGACTACCTCAAACCTGCCCGAAACCTGGCGCCCCACTCTCGCCCCCGTGCTGCAGACGCCGCCCCTGCGCGCGCTGGGCGATTTTCTCAACGCCGAGGAAAGCAGTGGCAAGACCATCTATCCGCCGCGCGGCCAGAGGCTGGCCGCGCTTGAAATCACGGCGCTGAGCGATGTCCGCGTCGTCATCCTCGGACAAGACCCTTACCACGGCCCCGGACAGGCCCACGGCATCGCCTTCTCGGTGCAGGACGGGGTCAAAGTGCCACCGAGCCTGGTCAATATCTACAAGGAACTCGAAACCGATCTCGGCATTCCGCGCGCGCGTCACGGCAACCTGACCCGCTGGGCGCAGCAGGGCGTGCTCCTGCTGAACAATGCGCTGACCGTCGAGGCTGCCAACGCCGGATCGCATCAGGGGCGCGGATGGGAACAATTCACCGACGCTGCCGTCGCCGCCGTCGCAGCGCGTCCGGACCCGACCGTGTTCATGCTCTGGGGCAGCCATGCGCAGAAAAAGGCGGCGCGCGTGGCCGGCCTTTCAGACGGTCCGCACCTCGTGCTCAAGGCCCCGCACCCCAGCCCGCTCTCGGCCTACCACGGCTTCTTCGGGAGCCGCCCGTTCAGCCAGGCCAATGCCTTTCTCGAAGCGCACGGTCGCGGCACGATCGACTGGCGGGTGTAAAGAAAAACCCCGCCGAAGCGGGGTCTTCCAAACAGCTAATGCCTCAGCCCATCAGCCGGGAATCGAAGCCGTTGCGGCCTGACCGTCACCTTCTGGCGCGGCAAGGATATCTCGCACGACCTGGCCCTTGGCCACGGTCTGCGTGCCCGGATCGCCCACGGTCGAGCGGATCGACGTCGCTGCCGTGCCTGCGCGATTGAGCGTATCGGTCTCAACCCCCGAACGGGCCGACGGACCGCCGAACAGCGCATCCAGTGCCTGCTTGCCGGTTTCCGAATCCTGCGGGCGCGGCGCGCCGGGATTGGGCGGGGTAAGCGCGAAGTCGGGCGGCACCACCAGCGGCGCGGCGCGCGTTACCGCCATCTCGTCGGGCCGGTCACGGTTGAACAGCCCGCCGCCGCCGCCACAGGCAGTGAGCAGCGTGGCCGCCGAAACGACGAGGGCAAGGGCGGCAGCTTTACGCATCATGCATTCTCCGTGGCGGTATCGTCGCCGCTATCAAGTGGCTTTTCGCGCGATTTGAACGAGCGGGCAAGCAGTATCAGGACGCCGAAGGTGATCGCCACATCGGCAAGGTTGAAGATCTGGAACGGACGCCACGTGCCGATGTGCAGGTCGGCATAGTCGATCACATAGCCGAACTTGAGCCGGTCATAGATATTGCCGAGCGCGCCGCCCAGCACCATGCCGAGGCCGAGAATGTCGCCCCGCGCGGTCTCGCGCAGCATCCAGATGAACACCCCGGTTGCGATCAGCGCAGTCACCGCGATCAGGCCCAGCCGCATTTCCAGCGAGGTCGCCGTGAACATGCCGAACGAAACGCCGTAATTCTCGGCATAGCGCAGATCGAACATCGGCAGGAGGTCGATCACTTCGTGAACCCGCAGTTGCAGCGGCCCAACCATCAGCGCCTTGACCGCGCGGTCCACCGCGAAGACCAGTGCGGCAAGGCCAATGCCCTCAAGACGCGCGCGCGGGAGCATCAGGCGCCTGCGTCGATCTGCGCGACGACGGTCTCGCAGCGCCCGCACAAGTCGCCGTCCTCCGTCACCTCGGGAAGGAGGCGCCAGCAGCGGCCGCACTTGTTGTCGGTGGAGCGTGTCACAGTCACATCGCTGCCCTGCCCGCGCGTTACTGTCGCGGTGATGAACAGCTCAGCCAGATCGGCCTCGGGCGCGGATTCGGGCACGGTGACGACGGCTTCAAGCCCCGACCCCAGCACCTTTTCGCGGCGCAGCGGCTCGATCGCCTCGTTCACGGTCTGGCGCAACGCACGAAGCTCTGTCCACCGCGCCTCGTCCACCGTAATCGCGGGAACCTCGGGCCATTCCAGCAGGTGCACGCTGTCCGCATCGGGATAGCGCGATGCCCACACTTCTTCCGCTGTGAACACCAGCACCGGCGCGCCATAGCGCACCAGCGCATGGAACAGCGTGTCGAGCACGGTGCGATAAGCGCGGCGCTTGGGGTCCGTGACCGCGTCGCAGTACAGGCTGTCCTTGCGGATATCGAAGAAGAACGCCGAGAGGTCCTCGTTGCAGAACTCGGTCAGCGCGCGGACATAAGTGTTGAAATCGAAGTCATCGACCGCCTGCCGCAGCGTGGCGTCCAGCTTGCCCAGCAGGCTCAGCATATAGCGCTCAAGCTCGGGCATCTCGTCCACCGGCAGCCGCTCAGCGTCCGAGAAACCTTCCAGCGCCCCCAGCAGATAGCGATAGGTATTGCGCAGCTTGCGGTACTGGTCGGCGACCCCCTGAAGGATCTCCTTGCCGATGCGGTGGTCCTCGGTGAAATCGACCGACAGCGCCCACAACCGCAGGATGTCCGCGCCATAATCGCGCATCAGATCGATCGGGCTGATCGTGTTGCCGAGCGACTTGGACATCTTCATGCCCTTCTGGTCCATCGTGAAGCCGTGCGTCAGCACCGCATCATAGGGCGCGCGGCCCCGCGTGGCGCAGCTTTCCAGCAGCGAGGACTGGAACCAGCCGCGATGTTGGTCCGATCCTTCGAGATAGAGATTCGCGGGCCATTGCAGATCGGGCCAGCGCCCCGATTCCAGCACGAAGGCATGGGTGGAGCCGGAATCGAACCACACGTCGAGAATGTCGGTGACGCGCTCGTAATCGTCGAGCTTGTATTTATCGCCGAGGTACTCCTGCGCGTGCTCCTCGTCCCACGCATCCACGCCGCCCGCCATGACGGCGGCAACGATGCGGGCGTTCACTTCGGGATCGTTCAGGTACTGCCCGCTCTTGCGATCCACGAACAAAGTGATCGGCACGCCCCACGCGCGCTGGCGCGACAGCACCCAATCGGGGCGGCCATCGACCATCGCACCGATGCGGTTGCGGCCCTTTTCGGGGACGAAGCGGGTGTTGGCGATGGCCTTGAGAGCGATCTCGCGCAGGGTTTCCCCTCCGTCAGCGCTACGCGCTGCCACCTCCCCATTTGGTTCCACAAAATGGGGAGGATTTGATCCTCCCTGTTTCTCCGCAGGATAAACGGGGAGGGGGACCGTCGGCGAAGCCGATGGTGGAGGGGTAACCGCTCGGTCCATCGGCACGAACCACTGCGGCGTGCAGCGATAGATCACCTTGGCCTTCGAACGCCACGAATGCGGGTAGGAATGCTTGTAGTCGGCACTTGCCGCCAGCAACCCGCCAGCCTCGCGCAGGTCCGAACAGATCGGCCCATCGGGCGCGTTGAACTTGGGGTTGATGACCGAGCCCTGCCCGCCGAGCCAGCCCCAGTCCTCACGATACTTGCCATCGCCCAGCACCGCAAACACCGGCTCGATCCCGTGCGCCTTGCACAGCGCAAAATCGTCCTCGCCATGATCGGGCGCCATGTGGACAAGGCCCGTACCGCTGTCGGTCGTGACGAAATCCCCGGGAAGCATCGGACGCGGCTTGGCAAAGAACCCGCCGAGCGCGTGCATCGGGTGGCGGGCGATGGTTCCGGCGAGGTCAGAGCCTTTGCCGGACCAAACGGTTTCATATTGCTCAGCGTAAGTATGAGCTAAGCCGCGAGAAATCTCCGCAGATCGCCGGTCATAATAGTCGCCAACAAGAGCTTTAGCGACAAGTGCAAGCTGACCTATCGGTAGAAATCGATTGATTGCGTCAGTAGCGCATTCCATACCGGTCGCATTTGTATCAATATTTACTAGATATCGCCGCTTTAGCACGACATAATCAACCTCAGGCCCATAAGCCAAAGCCTGGTTCACCGGGATCGTCCACGGCGTCGTCGTCCAGATCACCGCATGAGCGCCGACCAGTTCGGCAATCGGCGATTCCACGATCTCGAACGCCACGTCGATCTGCGTCGAGACGATGTCCTCGTACTCGACCTCGGCCTCGGCCAGCGCGGTCTTTTCGACCGGCGACCACATCACCGGCTTGGCCCCGCGATAGAGCTGGCCGCTTTCTGCAAACTTCAGCAGCTCGCGCACGATGGTGCCCTCAGCCTGCGAATCCATCGTCAGGTAGGGGTTGTCCCAATCGCCATTGATGCCGAGGCGCTTGAGCTGTTCGCGCTGCACATCGACCCATTTCTGGGCATAGGCGCGGCATTCGGCGCGGAATTCCTTGGGCGGAACCTCGTCCTTGTTCTTCTTTTTCTTGCGATATTCCTCCTCGACCTTCCATTCGATGGGCAGGCCGTGGCAGTCCCAGCCGGGCACATAGGGCGCGTCCTTGCCCAGCAGCGTCTGGGTGCGGCAGACCATGTCCTTGAGGATATGGTTCAGCGCATGGCCGATGTGCATGTCGCCATTGGCATAGGGCGGGCCGTCATGGAGGATGAACTTCTCGCGGCCCTTCCGGCTCTCGCGGACCTTCTGGTAAATGCCCTCATCCTGCCAGCGCGACAGGATCACCGGCTCCTTCTGGGGGAGCCCGGCTTTCATCGGGAAATCGGTCTTCGGCAGGAAGACGGTCGGGCGGAAGTCGCGTGGTTCGGTCATATTGCCCGCGCGTTAGAACAATCCGGCGGTTTGGGGAAGTCTCGGCAATTCCCACACCCGTTCGTTCGATCACCCACCCCGTTCGTGTCGAGCGTAGTCGAGACACAGGTGCGCAGTGTCTCGACTACGCTCGACACGAACGGGGTGGGCAATGGCGCTACCCCAGCAACGCCCGCGCCTGATCGCAATCGCGCGCGATCTGTGCAACCAGTGCGTCCAGCCCTTCGTATTTCGCTTCGGGCCGCAGAAAGTGGTGGAACGCCACCTCGATTTCCTGCCCATACAGGTCTTCCGAAAAGTCGAAGAAATGCGGTTCGAGCAGTTCCTTGGGCGGATCGAAGGTCGGCCGGATGCCGATATTTGCCGCGCCCTTCACCGTGCGTCCATCGGGCAAACGGCCAGTGACGGCGTAGATGCCATAACGCGGTCGCAGATAGGCGCCGATATCCAGATTGGCGGTAGGGAAATTGATCGTGCGCCCCACCTTGTCGCCATGCTGCACCACGCCCCGGATCGCGAAAGGCCGGGTCAGCAGCCGCGTCGCCGTTTCGCAATCGCCTGACTGCAAGGCATGGCGGATACGGCTGGACGAGACAGCTTCGCCTTCCAGCGTCACCGCGCCCACCGCCTTGGCCCTCAGCCCGAATTTCGCGCCCTGTTCGACCAGAACTTGCGGATTGCCGCTGCGGCCTTTGCCGAACGTGAAGTCGTCTCCGGTAACAACCCCGGCAGCGCCAAGATGCCCGACCAGCCCCTGTTCGATCCATGCGCTCGCGGCAAGGCCCGCAACCTCGGCGCCGAAGTGGATCACCAGCATGGCATCGGCCCCGGCGGCAGCAAACAGGTCTTGCCGCTGGTCGAGCGTGGTCAGCCGGAAAGGCGCAGCATTCGGCGCGAAATAGCGCACCGGGTGCGGATCGAATGTGGCGACAATGGCCGGGCGCCCTTCCGCCCTGGCCCATCGGATCGCCTCGCCCACAACCGCCTGATGGCCCAGGTGAAACCCGTCGAAGTTGCCAAGCGCGATGATCGCGCCGCGCAGGGCTTCGGGCACAGGGTCAAGGCTACCCAGGCGGATCACTGTTGGCGCTCCAGCGTCACCCAATCAAATGCGGGCCGTCCCGCCTCAGCCTGCTGCACGTCGCGCGATACCTCGGTCCACTCCGGTCCGAGCGGCGCCATCACCGTGTCGCCCTCGAAGCCCTCGTGTATTTCGGTCAATTCCACGCGCGCGGCAAGCGGCATGAACAGGCGGTAGATCTCCGCCCCGCCGATCACCGCAACATCACCTTCGCCTGCCAGCGCCAGCGCCTCGTCCACCGAATGCGCGACTTCGGCATCGGCGGCGGACCACCCGGCATCGCGCGTCAACACGATATGGCGGCGGCCGGGCAGCGCCTTGGGAAAGCTCTCGAACGTCTTGCGGCCCATTATCATGGGCTTGCCCATGGTCAGCGCCTTGAAGCGCTTGAGGTCTGCGGGCAGTCGCCACGGCAGGGCATTGTCGCGGCCGATCACGCCATTTTCGGCGCGGGCATAGATCAGAAATAGACCGGGCCTTACCCCGCTCACAACACCAGCCGGGTGACGTGGCCCATCTTGCGGCCGGGCCGCACCGCCGCCTTGCCGTAAAGATGCAGGTGGTTGGCCGGGTCCGAAAGGATCGCGGGCCAATCGTGCGCGTCGTCACCGATCAGGTTGTCCATCACCACGCCTTTGGCGGCAAGTGCGGTCGATCCCAGCGGCAACCCGCAGATCGCGCGGACGTGGTTCTCGAACTGGCTGGTGAGCGCGCCCTCGATGGTCCAGTGCCCGGAATTGTGCACGCGCGGCGCCATCTCGTTGAACACCGGACCATCAGCCGTGGCAAAGAATTCCAGCGTCAGCACACCGACATATTCGAGCGCATCGGCCACCTTGGCCGCCAGCGCGCGCGCCGCATCGACTTGCCCCAGAATCGCCTGACACGCGGGCACGGTCGACCGATCAAGAATGCCGTTCTTGTGGACGTTCTCCGCCGAATCCCAGAAGCGCACCTCGCCCGCAGCCGTGCGCACGAGGATCACCGAGAACTCCGCCGCGAACGTGACGAAGCCTTCGTAGATCAGCGCAGCGTCCGGAAGCTCAAGCGTATCCGCATCTGCCGCCTGCAAGATCCGCCACTGGCCCTTGCCGTCGTAGCCATCGCGCCGGGTCTTGAGGATGCCGGGCGCGCCGATCTTCGCCACCGCCGCCTTGAGATCGGCGGCTGAATCGACCTGCGCCCACGGTGCAGGCCTGCCGCCGAGCGCCTCGACGAAAGTCTTTTCGTTCACCCGGTCTTGCGCCACTTCCAGCGCGCGGGCGGGCGGATGCAGCCGGGCGTGCGGCGCAATCGCGCCAAGCGGCGCTGCCGCCACGTTTTCGAATTCGTAGGTCACCACCGCGCACTGCTGGGCAAACGCCGCCAGCGCTGCTGCATCGTCGAACTCGCCCTGCGTGAATGCCGCACAAACGTCCGCCGCGATAGGATCGGCTTCGGGCGCATAGACATGGCAGCGATAGCCAAGATTGGCCGCTGCCAGCGCGATCATCCGGCCAAGCTGGCCGCCGCCCAGAATGCCGATCGTCTCGCCCGGCGCAATCATCAGACGGGCTTCTCCGCTACCGAATCGGTCTGCGCGTTGCGGAAAGCGATCAGGCGCTCAGCCAGTGCATCGTCTGACGTCGCAAGGATCGATGCCGCCAAAATGCCCGCATTCGTCGCACCCGGAACGCCGATGGCCAGCGTTGCCACGGGAATGCCGCCGGGCATCTGCACGATGGAAAGCAGTGAATCCATTCCCTTGAGCGCCTTGGATTCCACCGGCACGCCCAGCACCGGCAAGTGCGTCATCGAAGCGACCATACCCGGGAGGTGCGCCGCGCCGCCCGCGCCCGCAATCACCACCTTGAAACCTTCAAGATGTGCGCTTTTGGCAAAGCTGACGAGCCGGTCGGGCGTGCGATGGGCCGAAACGATGCGGCAATCATGCGCAACGCCGAGCTTTTCGAGCACGACGGCAGCATTCTTCATCGTTTCCCAGTCGGACTGGCTGCCCATGACGATGGCAACCAACGGTTTGGTACTCATCCCGCCCCCTTCAGGCTTCGGCGCGCTTCAACGCTCCGACAGGTAATAACGCTCGATCTCGGCCAGATTGTCATCCAGCTCGTAGACGATGGGCTGTCCGGTCGGAATCTCCAACCCCGTAATGTCCTCGTCCGAAATGCCCGAGAGGTGCTTGACCAGCGCGCGAAGCGAATTGCCATGCGCCGAAACGATCACGGTTTCCCCGGCCTTCAGCGCAGGCGCGATCTTCTCTTCCCAGCACGGCAGCACGCGCGCGATGGTATCCTTGAGGCTTTCGGTCGCAGGCACCGCGATCCCGGCATAACGCGGATCGGACGACAGATCGAACTCGCTGCCCACTTCCAGCGGCGGCGGCGGCACGTCGAAGCTGCGGCGCCAGACCTTGACCTGATCGTCGCCGTGCTTGGCCGCCGTCTCTGCCTTGTCGAGCCCGGTCAGCCCGCCATAGTGGCGTTCGTTCAGGCGCCAGTCCTTGTCTTCGGCCACCCACAACCGGCCCATGGCCTCGAGTGCGAGATGCAGCGTCTTGATCGCGCGGGTCTGCAACGAGGTGAAGGCGAGCGTTGGCAGAACGCCCTTGTCCTTCAGCAACTGGCCCGCAGCGTAGGCCTCGGCCGCGCCTTTTTCGGTCACGTCCACGTCCCACCATCCGGTGAAGCGGTTTTCGAGGTTCCACTGCGACTGGCCGTGACGGATCAGGATCAGGCGGGGCATCGGGGCATCCTGTTGCTGTTGGAAATTATCACGCGGCCCCTAGCGTCACCCTTCGGACTTGGAAAGGCCGCTTTCCGGCGAATCGTCCGAATCTGCCTGCGCTTCGGCCACGTTTTCGAATGCGCGCGCTTGCGTCTTGCGCCGCCTGAGGTTGTCACGCAGCCGCGCGGCAAGCCGTTCGTCGCGCGTGGAATGGGGTTTCTGGCCAGTCATTTCGTCATAAATGCGGCCTGCGCGCCCATCGCGCAAGCCTCGCTTGACAAAGCCCGCCCCCACCGCCATTAGCCCGCCCCTGCCTACCCCACCGGGGACGGCAGCGGAAATGGTGTGCTGCTGTAGCTCAGTGGTAGAGCGCATCCTTGGTAAGGCTGAGGTCGGGAGTTCAATCCTCCCCAGCAGCACCATTTCCCCTTTGCAGCCAGGCGCAAGTATTGCGCAGGGCCGTCCCATAACTTTCGGTATATGGAACTTTACGGGCCTCAGCGCTTTATTAAGCGCGATCTTATGACGGGCCAGCTGAATGCTTAAATCCGCCGATTTGTCTCCGGAAAGCCTCAAGTCGGTCCTTGAACACAGCCTTGACTGTGTCAAGCTCGTCAGTCCTGACGGCAAGATATTGTGGATGAATCCCAACGGCTTGTGTGCAATGGAGATTGACGACTTGAGGCAGGTCGGCAGTCAGGAATGGGCCATGCTCTGGCCCGAGGAATCGCGCCCGCTGATCCGGTCGGCCCTGACTGACGCCGCCAAGGGCAAGGTCTCGCGGCTTGAAGCCTATTGCCCGACAGCCCAAGGTTCGCCGCGCTGGTGGGACGTCAGCGTGTCGGCCGTCAGGTCGCCGGACGGCATGGCGGCCGGTTTCATCGCCGTTTCGCGCGATATCAGCCAAGCCTACATGGACCGCGAAGCCCAGCGGATCCTGCTGGCCGAAATGCGGCACCGCCTCAAGAACAGCTTTGCCATCGTCTGTTCGATGCTGGGTTCGATGTCGCGCGGGGTCGAAGCGCATTCCGCCTTTGCCGAGGAAATGATCGGCCGTATTTCCGCACTCGCCCGCGCCCAGACTCTGTTTGCGAGCGAGCATGAAACCACCGATATTGGCGAATTGCTCGACACGCTCGTCTCGCCGTTTCGCGATTGCGCAGGCGCACTGATCACCCTCGATTGCGCAAGTACCGGAGAAATCTCGCGCGAGCAGGCTGACGTCATCGCACTCGTGATCGGCGAATTGACCGTCAACTCGACCAAGCACGGCACGATCGGTCATGGCGGACACATCGACCTGAAGGCCGCCGATGCTTCAGGCTGGCACGTGCTGATCTGGACCGAGCGGTGTGATAACCCGGTGAGCCAGACCTCGCGGCCCGGTGGGCAGGGCCTTTCGTTGATTCAGCGCATATGCCGGGCGCGGGGCGGCACGTTCGACATCGAATGGTCGGATTTCGGCCTCGATGCCACCCTGCGCCTGCCAGTTGCCGCCTAGGCCCGCAGGTCCGCCCATTCGGGATGACGGCGGAATGCCGCTTCAACATAGCTGCATTGCGGCACAATCTTGTAGCCGAACTTGCGCGCATCCTCGATCAGGGCCTTGACCAGTTCGCCCGCCACGCCGCGCCCCCCTATCTCGGGCGGAACCAGCGTATGGTCAGCGGTAATCACGTCGTTCACCAAGCTGTAGGTCAAGCGGCCGATCACATCGCTGCCATCCACTTTTGCGTGATACTCTCCGCGCGCGCCCTGATCGAAGTGGGTGATGGTCACGCCTGTACTGTCTGCCATGCCGATTGCTCCTTGCTTGACCAGAAACGCCCCGAACGACATTGCAGTTTCCGATGAAATTTTTCTCCGACAATGCCGCCGCTGTCCACCCCCGCGTGTGGGAGGCGATGCACGCCGCCGACAGCCCCGATTCGGGTTATGACGGCGACGCCCTTTCACGCAGTCTGGACGATGCCTTCTCAACGCTGTTCGGCACCGAATGCGCCGCGCTGTGGGTCGCCACCGGCACTGCCGCCAATTGCCTTGCGCTGGCCGCAATGGTGCCGCCCCATGGCGGTGTGGTCTGTCACCGCGAGGCGCATATCGAGATGGACGAAGGCGGCGCGCCCGGTTTCTACACCCACGGCGCAAAGCTGATGCTGGCAGAGGGCGACGGCGCAAAGCTGACGCCGGACGCGATCCGCACGGTAATCGATCCGATCCGCAATGACGTTCACCAGGTGCAGCCGCACGCAATTTCAATCACCCAGGCCACCGAATATGGCCGGGTCTATACGCCGGACGAGGTCGCCGCGATCGGCTCGCTGGCGCAGGGCCGGGGGCTCAGCCTGCACATGGACGGTGCGCGCTTTGCCAATGCCGTCGCGCACCTTGGCTGCCACCCGGCCGAACTGACCGCGCAGGCAGGGGTCGACGTGCTCAGCTTCGGCTGCGTCAAGAATGGCGGGATGAACGCCGAGGCGCTGGTGTTCTTCGACATGGATCTGGCCGATGTGGTGCGATACCGCCGCAAGCGGGCCGGGCACCTGCAATCGAAAGGGCGCTATCTGGCTGCACAAGTCCTCGCCATGATCGAGGGCGATTTGTGGCTCGAAAACGCCCGCGCCGCCAATGCGGCCGCGCAGGAACTGGCGCAGGCCTGCGGGACGCGTGTGTTCCATCCGGTCGAAGCCAACGAGATCTTCGTGGTTCTCTCGCCCGCCGAGCAAGCGACCTTGCGCGCGCAAGGCTTCGATTTCTATGACTGGGCCGCGCCCGATGGTGCGAGCGGAGCGGCTCGGCTCGTCACTGCTTGGAACAGCGATCCCGCACAAGTCGCAGCGCTTTCACGTGCGATCGCAGCGCTGTGAATGAGACGGAGCAACCAGGCCAAGCGCGCTTCTGGCAATGGAGCATCGCGGGGCCGTTCTTCCTCGTCGCGCTGATCTGGGGTTCGACCTGGCTGGTGATCAAGGACCAGATCGGCAGCGTGCCGCCCAGTTGGTCGGTCACCTGGCGCTTCATCGCCGCAGCCATAGGCATGGCCGTGCTTGCGCTCGTCCGGCGCGAGAGCCTGCGCATCGATGCCGCAGGCCTGCGCATCGCTGCGCTGCTCGGCCTCACCCAGTTCGTGATGAACTTCCAGTTCGTCTACCGCGCCGAACATCATCTGACCTCCGGCATCGTCGCGGTGTTCTTCGCACTGCTGGTCGTGCCCAACGCCGTGTTGGCGTGGGCCGTGCTGAAGCAGCCGGTAACGCGCGGGTTCATCGGCGGCTCGCTGGTGGCAGGCGCCGGCATAGCCCTGCTGCTGCTCCACGAATACCGCATGGCACCACCCGAGGGCAAAGTGCTGGCCGGAATTGCGCTGACCGCCGCCGCGTTGCTCAGCGCCTCAACCGCCAACGTCCTGCAGGCCAGCGACGCCGCGCGTCGCCAGCCGATGATCCCGCTGCTCGTCTGGGCCATGGCGATGGGTGCGGTGATGGACGGCCTGTTTGCATGGGTCATGGAAGGCCCGCCGCAGTTTGATACCCGGCCAAGCTACATTTTCGGCGTGCTCTACCTCGGCCTGATCGGGTCGGTCGTCACTTTCCCGCTCTACTTCCGCCTGCTGCAGCGGCTCGGAGCCGGGCGCGGCGCCTATAACGGGGTGATGGTCCCGGTGATCGCCATGGTGCTCTCGACCCTGTTCGAAGGCTACCGCTGGTCCTTGCTCGCCGCTGCCGGAGCCTTGCTGGCGATGGCGGGCCTCGTACTGGCGCTCAAGGCGCGCAAACCCTCGCGGTAGGTCGGGAACGCCGGATTCCAGCCCAGCACCCGCCGCGCCTTGCCATTCGCCACCCGGCGGTTCTCGGCATAGAACGCCAGCGCCAAGGGAGACAGGTTCGCCTCCTCCAATGACTGCATCGGCGGCGGTGCGACGCCCAGCAGGCGTGCCGCTTCCTCGATCACGGCATTCTGGCTGCACGGCAGGTCATCGGCCAGATTATACACGCCCGCAGGCCCATCGAACGACGCAATCACCCCGCTGACAATGTCCTCCACATGCACCCGGCTGAACACTTGATCGGTAATGGCGATGCGGTGCGCGCGCCCCTCGGCTACGCGGTCCAGCGCGCTACGCCCCGGCCCATAGATGCCGGGAAGGCGGAACACCCGGACCCGCGCGTCCAGCGCCTGCCAGCCGAGGTCCGCTTCTGCCCGCGCCGTGCGCCGCCCCTGCCCGACGGGCGCGCTCTCATCGACCCAAGCCCCGCCCGCATCCCCATAGACTCCGGTTGAGGAAAGATAGCCGACCCACCGCGCGCCACAGCCCACGATATCCGCGCCATAGGCCTCCAGCACCGCATCGCCGCCGCCGCGCACTGGCGGGACCGATGACAGCACATGCGTTGCCGACGCCAACGCGCCGCGCAACGCAGCGCGATCGGCAAAGGCGATGTCGCCCGCGCTGCCTGTGCCGCGCACACGCCATCCAGCCGCGCGCAACCGCGCCGCCAGCACTTGCGCGGTGTATCCCATTCCGAAAATCAACATGTCGTTCATCGAAACACCCATAACCGCGATTGCCGCATGCGCCACGGGTTCCTAAGTTGGTACCATGAACGATCTTTCCAGCGCACCATTCGCACCGCCGCCCGTGACTCACCGCGCGGACTACCGCCCGCCCGAATGGCTGGTGCCGGAAATCGCACTGGATTTCGCGCTCAGCCTTAGTGCGACGGCAGTGCAGTCCACGCTCAAGGTGGGCAAGAATCCGGCGGGAGAAGGCTCTTCGCAGCTGCGTCTGAATGGTGACTCGCTTGAGCCCAAGGCAGTGACGGTCGATGGCCACCCGCATAACGACTGGCACATGGACGGCACCGACCTCGTGATTGAGCTTCCCGGCGACGCGCACGATGTCGGCATCGAAACCCTGCTCGATCCCTCCGCCAACACCCAGCTTTCCGGCCTCTACGCCTCGAACGGGTTGCTCTGCACCCAGTGCGAGGCCGAGGGCTTCCGCCGCATCACCTTCTTCCCCGACCGGCCCGACGTGCTCTCGGTCTATTCGGTGCGGATGAGCGGCGACAAGGGGGCGTTCCCGGTCCTCCTCTCCAACGGCAATCCCACTGCCTCGGGCGAGGGCGAAAACGGCACGCACTGGGCCGAATGGCACGATCCTTGGCCCAAACCTTCGTATCTCTTCGCACTGGTCGCGGGCGATCTCGTCGCCAATCGCGACAGTTTCACAACGATTTCAGGGCGTAAGGTCAACCTAGCGATCTACGTCCGCGCGGGCGACGAAGAGCGCACCGCCCATGCCATGCGCTCGCTCATCGCCTCGATGAAGTGGGACGAGGATGTCTATGGCCGCGAGTATGATCTCGATGATTTCAACATCGTCGCGGTCAGCGATTTCAACGCGGGCGCGATGGAGAACAAGGGACTTAACGTATTCAATACACGGTATATTCTGGCGGATCCCGAAACCGCGACCGATGGCGATTACGACGCGGTCGAGGGCGTGGTCGCGCACGAATATTTCCATAACTGGTCAGGCAACCGCGTCACCTGCCGTGACTGGTTCCAGCTGAGCCTCAAGGAAGGCTTTACTGTCCTTAGAGATCAACAGTTTAGCGCGGATCGCGGGTCTGCGCCGGTCAAACGGATCGAGGATGTGCGGATTTTGCGCGCGGCGCAGTTCCCCGAGGATTCGGGGCCGCTGGCGCACCCGATCCGCCCCGATTCCTATCAGGAAATCAGCAACTTCTATACCGCCACCGTCTACAACAAGGGCGCCGAAGTCATCCGCATGATGACCGTGCTGACCGGCATGGAGCGCTTCCTGAAGGGCACGACGCTTTACTTCGACCGCCACGATGGCGAGGCGGCGACCTGCGAAGACTTCGTCCAAGCCATTGAAGACGGTGCGGAAATCGACCTCAAGCAGTTCCGCCGCTGGTACGAACAGGCTGGCACCCCAAAGGTGGGTGTTACCATGGGGTACGAGGGGGGTTCCGGGGGGGGTAAGGTCACCCTGACGCTGTCTCAGACGATGAATCCCACCCCCGGCCAGCCCGTCAAGCAGCCGATGGTCATCCCTCTGCGCACGGCGCTGTTCGACCGCGCCAGCGGCAAGCACAGTGGCGAGCAATTGCTTGTCCTGACCGAGCCGACCCAGACCTTCACTTTCGATGGCTTCATCGCCACACCAGTCCTCTCGATCAACCGCGGCTTCTCCGCGCCAGTAGAGATCACCGCACCGATCACCGCGGACGATCTCGTGTTCCTCGCCGCGCATGATGACGATCCCTTCGCGCGTTATGAGGCGATGCAGCAACTGATCGTGCGGCACCTTGTCGCCGCGATCTCGGGCGTTATCTCCGATGCCGAGCGTGCTGCCGGGCGTGCCGCGATTGGCGATGCCATGGGCGCGATTCTGGATGACGCCGCGCTGGACGATCTGATGCGCGGCGAACTGCTGATCCTGCCGGGCGAGGCCTATCTTGCCGAGCAACTCACCCGCGCCGACCCCACGCGCATCTTCGCCGAACGCGAAAGTCTCAAGCGCTGGCTGGGCGAGACGCTCAAGGCCAAGTGGCTGGCGCTTCACGACCGCTGCAGCGCGGTGCCCTACAGCCTCGATGCCGCAGCCCGCGGCGCGCGCAAGCTGAAGACGCAGGCGCTGGTCTATCTCGCGCCCGCAGACCCTGCCGAGGCCGCAGCGCGCGCCAAGGCGCAATACGATGCCGCCACCAACATGACCGATCGCCAGTCCGCGCTGATGGTCCTGTGCAGCCTCGACGCACCCGAGCGCGAAGTGGCGCTGGCCGATTTCCATGCACGCTTCGATGGCAACATGCTGGTGATCGACAAGTGGTTCTCGCTTCAGGCGGGATCGCTGCATCCGGGTGCCACGAGCCACGTCAAGGCGCTTGCCCAGCATCCCGACTTCACCATGACCAACCCCAACCGCGTGCGCGCGTTGTGGATGGCCTATGCGGTCAATGCGCAGGCGTTCCACAAGGAGGGCGGCGAAGGCTACCGCCTGATCGCCGACCTGATCCTCAAGCTCGATCCGATCAACGGCAATGTCGCCGCGCGTTTCGTTTCGTCGCTTGGCCGGTGGAAGAAGGTGGACGAGGGCCGCGCCGCGCTGATGCGAGCGGAACTGGAGCGCATCGCCGCCGAACCCAGCCTGTCACGCGATGTGCGCGAGCAGGTGACGAAGAGCCTTGAGGCCTGAGGGTGGCAGAGTGAGCGCCCATGCACTGACCCATCCCCTGCTGAACGGCGCGGCGCATGGCTTCCTTGGCCGTCGCGGCGGGGTAAGCACGGGCGACCTTGCCGGGCTGAACGTCAGCTATAGCGAGGATGATCCGGCGCTTACCTCTGAAAACCGCGCCCTCGCGGTGGAGGCGGTGTTGCCGGGCGCGCGCCTGCAGACCTGTTACCAGATCCATTCGGCGGATGTGGTTACGGTGTCCGAGCCTTGGGCCGATGCCGACCGCCCCAGGGCGGATGCGCTGGTGACGGACCGCCCCGGCGTGGTTCTGGGCGTGCTGACGGCGGACTGCGCGCCGGTGCTGTTCCTCGACGCGCAAGCAGGCGTGATCGGTGCAGCGCATGCAGGCTGGAAAGGCGCGTTCACCGGGGTCACCGATGCGACGCTGGACGCGATGCAAGCCTTGGGCGCGGCGCGCGCGAACATCGCCGCCGTGGTCGGCCCGTGCATCGCGCAGAAAAGCTACGAGGTGGACGCAGGGTTCGAGACCCGCTTCCTCGAACAGGCGCCCGAGAACGAACGCTTCTTCCGCGCCGGGTCCGAGGGCCACGCGTGGTTCGATCTCGAAGGCTACGTCGCGTCGCGTCTGCGCGATGCGGGTGTAGGCAAGGTCGGCATGCTGGGCGAGGACACCTATGCGCAAGAGGCGCGCTTCTATTCCTTCCGCCGCGCCACGCATCGCAAGGAACCGGGCTACGGACGGCAGATCTCGCTGATCGGCCTGCGCCCGGCCTGAAGCTGGTGACCCTGCCCATCCTCTACAGCTTCCGCCGCTGCCCCTATGCCATGCGCGCAAGGCTGGCCTTGGCGGTCAGCGGGACGGTGTGCGAGCTGCGCGAGGTGAAGCTTTCCGCCAAGCCCGCCGCCATGCTCGCCGCCTCGCCCAAGGGCACGGTGCCGGTGCTGGTCCTGCCCGATGGTACGGTGATCGACCAGAGCCTCGACGTGATGCGCTGGGCGCTGGCGCAAAGCGATCCCGAAGGCTGGCTGAGCCGCGACGATCCCGCGCTGATCGAACGCAATGACGGCGCGTTCAAGCATGACCTTGACCGGTACAAATATCCTGAGCGGCATGGCTCTGACGCGCTGGCGCATCGGACAAGCGGCATAGCCTTCCTGCGCGATCTGGACGCGCGGCTGGCTGTTCACGGGCAGCTGAACGGGGAGGAGCGCGGACTGGCCGATATGGCGATTATGCCGTTCGTGCGCCAGTTCGCCAGTGTGGATGCGGTGTGGTTTGCCGGACTTGATCTGCCGCATGTGCAGCGCTGGCTGGGGGGCCATGTGGAGTCTGCGCTGTTCGCTGCGGTGATGGGGAAGTTTCCGCCTTGGGCTGAGGGTGATGCGGTGGTTCGGGTGGAAATATCAACTTCCTCCGTAGGTTAAGTATTGCCGGTCATGAACCTTGCAGCCGCAAAAATGATATGCGAATTCTTGGACAATAAAACGGGGGAGGCGAGCTGTGGGGATGTTGAATTTTCGTCATTTTTTGGCGCTTACTGCTTTATCGACGCTAGCTTCTTGCGGCGGTGGATCTGGTAGTACGCCAGTTGTGGTTCCCTCGCCCACTCCAACACCTTCACCTGCGCCAACACCGACACCGACACCGACACCGACAGTTTCTGCGGGCGGAAGAATTTACGTAGCTTCCCCGTTGGTGGGACGTGTCGATTTCGCAAATTCGATTGTGCGGGCAGATGGTGCAGTACAAGGCCTTTCTTCCCGCGAAGGGCAGTATTTTCCCGGCTATCGCAATGCCATCTCGGGCTATCAGGGTTTTGGTGCTGGCGGTGATGCCAGCCGCGACAATTCGGACAAATTCAAAATAGTTACTGCGCTTGATACACAAACCGCGGTGCTGGTTTGGCTGCAAACCACACCCGCCTACAAGATGGTAACGCCAGTAACGTCGCGGCTTTATGCCACAGGCAGTGATTCAGGTAAGCTGAAGACTCAGTTGGGCATATCTGGCAGCCTGTTTGGGATGGTCAGCAATCCTGATCTTTCCACTTATGACGCGATTGCGGAGGCCGCTTCAGGAGATGGGGCACGCGCCGCCGATGCTGCCCGGATGGCGGCTGCAAACGTTCGGGTTTTGGCGATCAACGCGGGATTATCGGCCATTGCCTATAGAGATGACCTGCTAATTGGCGGCGTTTCTATTGGTTTCAATGACGGGGGCGAAGCGCACCTATCGCGTTGCCTTCGGGATGCGCCGAATCAATTCATCTTCACAAATGATCGCATGGTGGGTGTGGCTCAATGCTTCAAACGCAATCCGAACAACGGATCCATCACCAATCTGCGCACATCCACATGGCAGGCGGTTGCGCATCTGATCAATGCTTACGCCGCCGCGCTACCTGTGCGGCTGGAAACGTCCGCAGATCGTGCCCGCTGGATGCTGGGCCTTAACGGCTATCTTGTTCCCGCCATTGCTCAAGTGACCACCGCCGATTCAGACGCGGCATCTGCATCCGCGCTTGCAGTGACGACTCAGACAATTCTCGATGAAACAGCGCGTTACGTAGAACACTATGGTTACAATCCAACCGGACTGTTTATGCCGGGCCCTGACTTTGTCTCGGTTGCTTCAGGTGCGACGCGAGACGTACCTTTTGAAGACCTGCGCCGAACTGACTGGCTGTTCGGCGACGTAAATGGCGGTCTCTCCTTGAATGGGACGATCCAATCAGCGAGCGTGCCGGCTGCAAATACCAGTCAATTGTCCATCCGCATGAATGCCTCTTCGGTGAGTGTGACTGTTGCGACTGGCTTTCGCGGGTCAAGCTGGTTTGACTACGTCACGCGAAGTTCCGCGGGCGAAGACCGAACAGCAAGAGTTTACGTGCGCGCATATTGAACCCGAGGCGATCAACTACAGGTTCGGGCAGATGCGACTGGGGCTGTTAGACCAGCCCCAGTCGCACCATCTCTGCCTCAACCGCCTCGGCATCCCCCAAAAAGTGAAATGCATTCCAGCCCAGCCGCCGTGCCGTTTCGACATTCGCCGCGCTGTCGTCGATGAACAGCATCGTCTCGGGCGCTCTGCCGAAGCGTGATGCCGCCAGGTCGAAAATTGCCTCGCCCGGCTTAACCAGACGCTCCACACCGGAGACGACGATGTCCTGCATGTGATCGAGGATCGGGAAAGTGGGGCGGAATAACGCCCAGGCTTCTACGCCGAAGTTGGTGATGGCGTATTGGGGGATGCTTTGGGCGGCGAGGCGTTCGATCAGGTCGTGGGTGCCCGCCACCGGGCCGGGGATGCTATCGAGCCAGTTCGCTGCGTAAAGCGCGATGAGATCGGCGTGCTGCGGGAATTCGGCTTGGCGTGCGGCGACCATGGTGGCGAAGGGGACGCCGGCATCGTGCTGCATGTGCCACTGTTCGGTGACGACGTCGGCCACGAATCTCTGGCGTTTTGCGGCATCGGGAATCGCGTCCACGTAGATCAGCGAGAGATCCCATTCGACCAGCACGCGGCCAATGTCCCAGACGACAGCTTCGATCATTTTCGTGCCCTACAAACGACAGCGCCCCCGCGTTTCGGCGGGGGCAACGCGCCTTACGAAAAGGCTTGCCGTGTTTCCGGTGCAGCCCCGCCGTCGCGAGACTGCACCGAAACTTGTTCGATCAGCCCTGACGCGCCTTGAAGCGCTTCTGGGTCTTGTTGATCACATAGACGCGGCCACGGCGACGGATCACGCGGTTATCGCGGTGACGGTCCTTGAGCGACTTCAGGCTGTTGCGAATCTTCATGTCGAATCCCTTTGCCCGAAGCTGACCGGGCTGAAAACTGAAGCGTGGCCGTTAAAGAGGGCGTTCCCCCAAGTCAACCCTGACAGGGCGCGGCGGACGCCCAAATTGCGCTGAATGCCGCAGATTCTTGCCAAGCGTTCCGCGCCGTGCGATTCGCGCAGGACGTCCACGGAGCCAGAACATGTCCGCGCCAACCATTCCAGGCATCCTGCACAAGCCCGGCGCGCCGGTGTTCTTCAACCCGGCGATGATGGTGCCCAACACCTTCGAGATCGATGTGGCTGACGATGTGCTGGCCGACCTTCAGCGGCACGCAGAGGCCCTGCGCGCGATGGACGAATCGGGCGCGATCTATGCGCTGGATGGCGGCTTGCGGCTTTATAACGAACGTCCGCGCAAGTGGCGCAGCGATATCTGCTGGCTGAGCCATGCCGACGAGGCTTCGTATCATTGGTTCGAAGATATCTACCAGCGCCTGGGCCTTGGCGCGATGGTGGCGCCGTTCGTACCGCATGACCGGGAAATCCGGCTCTACGCCGGGTTCTTCGTCACCCGCAGCCGCTGCGAGGCGCTCGACATGCATTGCGACTGGCTGACCGAGGGCAACGACGCTTTCACCCTGATGGCCGCGATCACCCCCAACGCCAGCGGCCTTGGCATGACGTATGAAACCGCGCGCAAGGAGATGCGCGAGCACACGTACGAGGTCGGCAAGGGGCTGGTGTTCGGCACGCACTTCCGCCACTCGACCTCGATGGGCCAGCTGGACGAGCGCGCGGTGTTCCTGTGCCTCAACTTCGGCACCGACCGCATGGAAAACTGGCCCAACATCGCGCGGACCACCGCCACGCAGGGCGATTTCTTCCGCCAGCCCGATGGCAGCTTCATCACTTATGCCGACCTGCAGGCGCAGCTGGGCAAGGCAGGCGCGGCGCTGAACGCGGGTTACTGAGCGCGCAACTCGCCGAGCTTGCGCTCCCACGCCAGCGCGTGCGTGACGATGGTGTCGAGATCGGCGTATTTCGGCTCCCAAGGCAGGGTCGCCTTGATCCGGCGGTTGTCCGAGATCAGCGAATCGGGATCGCCCGCGCGGCGGCCACCCAGTTTGCGCACGATCTTGCGGTTCGTCACGCGGTCCACCGCATCGAGCACTTCGAGCACCGAGAAGCCGCGACCGTAGCCGCAGTTCATCGTCAAGGACTGCTGCGGCTGCTGGATCAGCGCTTCCAAGGCCAGAACATGCGCTGCGGCAAGATCGGATACGTGGATGTAATCGCGCACGCCGGTGCCGTCGGGCGTGTCGAAATCGGTGCCGAACACGCCGACCGATTCGCGCTTGCCCAGCGCCGCCTCGACCGCGACCTTGATCAGGTGAGTGGCGCCTGCGGTGGATTGCCCGGTGCGGCCTTCGGGATCGGCGCCGGCGACGTTGAAATAGCGCAGCGCGCAGAAATTGATCGGGTGGGCGCGGGCAACGTCGCCCAGCATCGCCTCGGTCATCAGCTTGGACATGCCATAGGGATTGATCGGGCGCTGCGGGCAATCCTCGGCCACGGGCGAAACTTCGGGAATGCCGTAAGTTGCCGCGGTGGAGGAGAAGATGAAGTGCGGCACGCCGCCGGTCACCGCCGCCTCGATCAGGGCGCGGCTCTTGGCGGTGTTGTTGCTGTAATACTTGAGCGGGTTTTCGACCGATTCGGGCACCACAACCGATCCGGCAAAGTGCATGATCGCGCGCACGCCCTGCTCGGCGATGATCCGCGCGACCAGCGCTGCGTCCGCGATATCGCCTTCGTAGAACGGCACGCCATCTGGCACGGCGAAGCGGAAGCCGGTCACCAGATTGTCGATCACGCAGACCGGCCAGCCCGCATCCTTGAGCGCCAGCACGGCATGGCTGCCGATATAGCCTGCGCCTCCGGTGACGAGTACGGGGTGCTTGGTCATCGGCAAATAACTCCAAAACGTGCGTTCATGCTTGCGACAGCGCGGGACAGTTACGCCTCGGCGCCGGGTGTCGCATCAGCCCCTTACGGGATAATTACGAATGAACCGCAAATCTCTGCTTTTCTGCGCCCTATTGATCGGTGTGCCCGGGAGCGTGCAAGCGCAAGGCTATCCCGGCGGCGGCTGGGACCGGCCGATGATGAACCAGCGGCTGCGCGGCGATGACGGGCGGCGCATGGCTGAGCCTGCGAAGAAGGTGGACGTGGAGGCTTTCCGCGCCGCAGACGCCGCCACGCTGCTCGGCAAGGGGCCGATCACGGTTGCCGCCGCGCCGGGCGCCGAAGCCGAGTGGAAGCTGCCGGTCTATGAGGCAGCGGTCGTCGATCAACTCGCCAAGCTTGGCTACGATACGGCCGTGAGCGGCGCGGAGGGCGGACAGGTCGCGCAGATCGGCATCACCCATGATGTCGTCGTGCCCGAGGAAGTGAAGCGGAAGCCGGTTTCGGGCGCGATGGAAGTGGGCGTTTCCAATCGCGGCAGCTATTCCGCGCTGGCGCTCAATGTCGATCTGTCGAAACCGCGCAAGGCGATCGTCTCGACCCGGCTCGACGTGCGTATCCGCGACAAGGCCTCGGGCCGGGTGCTATGGGAAGGCCATGCAGAGGCGCAGACCCGCGAGGACGACGACGGGCTGAACAACGGCGCGGTTGCGGCGCGGCTCGCCTCGGCACTGTTCGCGCGGTTCGAGGATGCTGCCGAAGTCCCGCCGGTTGGCTGAGTAATAGGTCCTGACCCTAGTGCCTTTTGGCATTGCGGGACGGGCGCAGGCTCTCCACTCTGGCATGTGAACGATGGGATGCCCGAACAATGAAACGCCTCGCCGCTGCACTGGCCCTTGCCGGGCTGTCCGCAACGCCGCTCGCAGCAAAGCCTGCGCCGGTCGACGTCACCCGCTTCCACACCGCGCAGACACTCCCCCGGCTCAAGGGCGCTGCGGTGATCATCGAATCGGCGTCCGGCGGCGATCCCGCCAGCCTTGAAGCGGGCGTGTGGCGCGATGCGGTGGCGCGTGAACTCACCGCAGCAGGCTTTGGCAGCGCAACCCCCGGCGCAGTTGACGCCGTGGCCGAGGTCATGGTGGACCGTGACACCCAGCGCCGTGAACGCGGGCGCAGTCCGGTCAGCGTTGGCGTGGGCGGATCGACCGGGAGCTATGGCGGCGGCGTGGGACTGGGGCTCGGCTTCAATCTGGGCGGCGGGCCGAAGGAATGGACGACCACCCGCCTGTCCGTGCGCATCCGCGACCGCCGCACCGGCGAGGCCTTGTGGGAAGGCCGGGCCGAGACGCGCGAAAATGCGAAAGCGAAGGACTCCGCTCCGGCGCTCACCGCGCCCCGTCTGGCGCATGCGCTGTTCGCAGGCTTCCCCGGAACCTCGGGCGAGACTATCACGGTCAAATGACCGATATCCGCATCAATGCCGCTTTCGATTCCGGCAACATCGAAGTCCTCTCTGTCAACGGCGCCAGTGCCCGTCTTGCCATCCGCAAGGACAGGGAGTCCGAGTTCTTCCAGTGGTTTCACTTCCGCGTCGATGGGGCTGCGGGCCGCAAACTGGAATTGAAGATCACCGGCCTGGGCGCATCGGCCTATCCCGGCGGCTGGCCTGCCTACCGCGCTGCGTTTTCCGAGGACCGCGAGTTCTGGGGCCGCACTGAGACGTCCTATGACGCCAAGGAAGACGGCGGCACCTTGACCATCCGCCACACGCCATCTGCCGGCACCTGCTGGTTCGCCTATTTCGCGCCCTATTCGATGGAGCGGCATCACGATCTCGTCGCTGCGACGGCCGGGTGTGACGGGGTAGACTATCGCTGCCTTGGCACCAGCATCGAAGGCCAGCCGATCGATTGCCTGTCCATGGGCGACGGCCCCAAACAGGTCTGGCTCTATGCCCGCCAGCATCCCGGCGAATCGATGGCCGAATGGTGGATGGAAGGCGCGCTGGAAATGCTGACCGATCCGGCGGACCCGCACGCCCGGAAGCTGCGCCAGCTTTGCCGCTTTCATGTTGTGCCCAATGCCAATCCCGATGGATCGTGCCGGGGCCACTTGCGCACCAATGCTGCGGGCGTGAACCTCAACCGCGAATGGCATGAGCCGACGCCCGAACGATCGCCCGAAGTCCTCGCCATCCGGAATGCGATGGATGAAACCGGCGTCCACTTCGCCATGGACGTCCACGGCGACGAGGCCATTCCTTACGTGTTCATCGCCGGGTTCGAAGGCATCCCCGGCTGGACCGATACGCTGGGCGAGGGCTACGCGCGCTATCGCAGTATCCTTGAACGCCGCACGCCCGATTTCCAGACCAGGCGCGGTTATCCCACCGCTGCACCGGGCCGCGCCAATCTGACGATGTCGACCAACCAGGTTGCGCAGCGGTTCGGCTGTGTCGCGTTCACGCTGGAAATGCCGTTCAAGGACAATGACGACCTGCCCTGCGCCGTGCAGGGGTGGAGCCCGGAACGCTCCAAGGCCCTCGCGCGCGATTGCCTCGCGTCGCTGCTTGAATGGCTGGACGGTTGAGCGCTTTTACCGGCTGTTAAGGGATCGGGGCGCATGGCTGCCGCATGGCCCGCGCTATCGCCCTGATCCACGCCCCGCTTCCGCTGCAGGAGGCCTTGCGCAAGCTCGTCGTCCTGGGCAGCGCATTTGCCTTGATCCTTGCAGGCAAGCCACTGCCGTTCTGATCCCGCCGAACGGCGCGGTCAGAGGATTTCCAGCACCTTTTCCTTCGGACGACACAGGCGCACGCCTTTGTCGGTCTCGACCAATGGGCGTTCGATCAGCTTCGGCTCGGCGACCATTGCCGCGATCACGGCAGAGTCATCTGCCTGTGGCAGTCCGCGCTCCTCGGCATCGGTGCCGTTCAGGCGCAAGCCCTGCTGCGGCGTAATTCCTGCATCGGCATAGAGCTGGGCCAGTTTTTCGGCGCTGGGCGGGGCCTTGAGGTATTCGATCACCGTCACTTGAGCGCCTGATTCCTGCAGGATCGCCAGCGTGTTGCGCGAGGTTCCGCAGCCGGGATTGTGCCAGATCGTTGCCTTCATCGCCCTCACTCCTCAAGCAGATTGCCATGTCTGGCGGCTGTTTAACCCAACCTGCAGGGCGCGCAACCGCCACATTCCGGCCAGGCATTGATCTGCATCAAGCTTATTGCGAAAAATTCTCAATTATCCGCTTGCACATGCGACTGACTCGCAATAGGTGCCTTCTTGCGAATGATAATCGACTACAGGGAATTGCTTGTGATCCGTTTTGCCCAGCTGCTGCTCGCCGGAACCATGCTCGTGCCAGCCCCGGCCCTAGCCGCAGAAGTCCTCGCAGATGTTCCTGCAGATGCTGCATTCGACGCCGACCCCTCCGGCACGGTCATCGTGGTGACCGGCACGGCCGATGGCTACCGCCCGGTCGACGCCAACGCGATCAAGACGCCCACCCCGCTGGTCGACGTGCCGCAGACAATTACCGTCCTCACCCGCGAACAGCTTGACGATCAGGCCATCACCCAACTCGGCGATGCGCTGCGCTACGTTCCGGGCGTCGTGCTCGGCCAGGGCGAAGGCCACCGCGATCAGATCACCTTGCGCGGCCAGAGCACGACCGCCGATTTCTATCTCGACGGCCTCCGCGACGACACGCAGTACTACCGCTCGCTCTACAACATCGAGCGCGTCGAAGTGCTGAAAGGCGCGAACGCGCTGCTGTTCGGCCGTGGCGGCGGCGGCGGCGTGATCAACCGCGTGAGCAAGACGCCCGACCTTGGCCGCACGAAGGGCGGAGCGGACATCAATGTCGACAGCTTCGGCGCCTTTGCGCTCGCCGCCGACCTCAACCAGCCGCTGACCGAGCAGGTCGCCGGACGCCTCAATGCGACGTACGAGGAGTTCGACAACCACCGCCAGAACTTCGAGGGCCGCTTCATTGGCGTGAACCCGACGCTGGCGTTCGAACCGGGCGACGCCACACGTATCGAACTATCATACAACTACGACGACGACCGCCGCACCACCGATCGCGGCGTGCCTTCGCTCGGCGGAAAGCCGCTGACCGGTTATGACGACACGTTCTTCGGCACCGAGGCACTGAACCTCGCCACGGTGAAGGCGCACATCGCGCAGGCGCGCGTCGATCACGATCTGGCTGACAATCTCAGTTTCAACGTGCTTGGCCAATATACGCATACCGACAAGCTCTACGGCAACGTCTTCGCCAGCGGCGCGGTCAACACTGCTACCAACACGGTGCCGCTCACCGGCTATCAGAGCGGCAATGTGCGTGACAGCTGGGTCGGCCAGGCCAACCTCGTCTGGACCGGCAGCACTGGCGGCATCGGCCATACCTTGCTCGCAGGGGTTGAAGCTGCCAATCAGGACACGCTCTCCACCCGCCGCAACAGCAACAACGCCACAGTCGCTCTGGCAGAGCGCATCGTCATGCCGGCCTTTGCATTCGGTGCGCTGGTAACCAACAGCAAGACCGACGTTCGCACCCTGTCCGCCTATGTTCAGGATCAGGTGGAGCTGGCCCCGTTCCTTCAGCTTGTCGCAGGCGTGCGGTTCGACGAATTTCGCATCTCCGGGCGCAACGCGATCAACGGCGTTGCAGCGCAGCGAACCGATCGCAAGTGGTCGCCCCGCTTTGGCGTGGTGCTCAAGCCGCGCAAGGAAATGTCGTTCTACGGCAGTTTCACGCGCAGCTTCCTGCCGCAATCGGGCGACCAGTTCGGCGCACTTGACGCCACTCAGGCAACGCTGGCGCCCGAGCAGTTCGAGAACCTCGAAGCCGGCATGAAGTGGGACATCACCCCTGCGCTCGCGTTCACTGCCGCCGCCTACCGGCTGGAGCGCGACAACTCGCGCTTCAACAACCCGGTGACCGGCCTTCCCGAACTTTCCGGCAAGACCCGCACCAAGGGCATAGAGCTTTCGCTGGCGGGCCGCGTTTTGCCCGATCTGCAGATGAGCGTCGGCTATACGTTGCAGGAAGGCGAAGTGCGGTCGTCCACCACGGCAGCGCCTGCCGGACGAAAGCTTGCGCAGTTGCCGCGCCACCAGTTTGCCGCATGGAGCCGCTACGACATCACGAAGCAGATCGGGGTGGGCCTTGGCGTGACCCACCAGTCGAAGAGCTTTACCACGATCAGCAACGCGGTGACCCTGCCTGCGTTCACCCGTGTCGATGCCGCGGTGTTCTACGACATCTCGGACCGCTTCTCGGTGCAGCTCAATGTCGAGAACCTGACCGACACCGACTACTTCCCCTCGGCCCACACCGACAACAACATCTCGACCGGCGAACCGATCAACGCCCGCGTGTCGATCAAGGCGAAGTTCTAAGCCCCCCCGGCGCTCTCCTCTACCCCCCATTCGCAACGGAGGGGAGCGCCACCCCCGGCAGGCCTTATGTTCAGCCCGCCCCCGGTGCCACCACGGCCGGTGGCGGGGCGGCACTGAGTGTTTCCTCGCCGCGCATGACCCGGCCCGCGCGCTGGATCGCACGCGTGAGCCGGGGATAGGTGCCACAGCGGCAGATGTTGGTGATCGCGCGGCCAATGTCCTCGTCGGTCGGGCTGGCGTTGGTGGCGAGCAGAGCAGCGGCGGCCATGACGATGCCGGGCGTGCAGAAGCCGCACTGGATTGCCTGTTCGGCCACCAGCGCCTGCTGCACCGGGTGCGAACGGTCGCCCGATAAACCCTCGATCGTGGTAACGTTGCGGCCCTCGGCCTCGCCCAGCAGCAGCGTGCAGCTTGGCAGGGCCTGCCCATCGACGATGACCATGCAGGCGCCGCACTCGCCCGTGCCGCAGCCATACTTGGTCCCCGTCAGATTCGCCGCATCGCGCAGCGCCCAGAGCAGCGGCGTATCGTCATCAAGGCGATACTGGACGGGCTGGTTGTTGACGGTGAGGCGGGCCATGGTGCTGCTCTAGCCCGTGAACTGCCGCCGCATCAATCCCGCCAGCCGCGATCGATCCTGTCGATCCGCCGCGTCCATGCGGCAAAGTCCGCAGCACCAGCCGCGCCGCCCGCGCTGACCTGTCCAAGGTCGCGCTGGTGAACGGCGACGACCTCATCGGGCACGCGCACCACCGGCTGGCCCATCGACAGCGTGGCGATCTGGATTTCGCAAGCGCGCTGCAAGGCCCATTGCATGATGAACATCTGCTGGAGCGTGGGCGCGAGCACGACCGGGCCGTGGTTCCGCAGCATGAGGATACGCTTGTTGCCAAGGTTGGCGAGCAGCCGCTCACCCTCCTCTGCTCGCACCGTCACGCCTTCGAATTCGTGGTAGGCGAGTTGGTTCGCAAAGTTGCAGGCGTAGAAGTTGATCGGCATCAGCCCTTCTTCGAGGCTGCACACCGCCATCGTCTCGGTCGTGTGGACATGCGCGATGGCATGGGCCCAGGGCAGGTGCCGGTGGAAATAGGCGTGCTGGGTGAAGCCGGCCTGGTTGACCGGATACTCGCTGCTGTCCAGCTTGTTGCCATCGATGTCGATCTTGACGAGATTGGAGGCGGTGACCTCGGAATAGAGCAGCCCGAACGGGTTGATCAGGAAAGCACCGTCTTCGTCCGGCACTTTCAGCGAGATATGGTTGTAGATCGATTCCGACCAGCCGAGGTGATCGTAGATGCGGTAGCAGGCAGCCAGTTCCTGTCGCGCATGCCATTCGGCATCGCTGCAATCGATATTGGACCGCAAGTGGGTGGCCATCACGCGCTCTCCGGATATTATAGTTGCTATGTGCAACCTCTATCGCATGACCAGCAACGTGCAAGCCATGGTGCACCTGTTCGCCCCGGTGGCAAATGCGCAGGCGAACGTGCCCGCATTCCACGAGATCTACCCCGACCGCGATGCCCCCGTGCTGGTGGCAGACGGTGCCTCGCGGCGGATCGAGACAATGCGCTGGGGCTGGCCGCCATTTGGCGAAATCAGGCGCCCGGTGACCAACATCCGCAATCTCGCCTCGCCAATGTGGTGCAGCGCGCTGGCCGATCCGGCGCGGCGCTGCATCGTGCCGGTTACCGAGTTTTCCGAATGGTCGCAGAAGCCCGATGCCGCCACCGGGCGCAAGCGCAAGCACTGGTTCGCGCTCAAGGACCAACCGCTGTTCGCCTTTGCCGGACTGTGGCGGCAGGCAGAGGGCGGCCCCCGCTTTGCGTTCCTGACGTGCGAGGCGAACGCGCTGGTCGGCGCTGTCCACCCCAAGGCGATGCCCGTCATCCTCGGCTCCAGCCTGGAAGCGGCTCGCTGGCTTTCGGCCGATGGCGCAGGCGCCGCAGGGATGCAGCGGCCCTATCCAGACGACGCGATGATCGAGGTCGACATTGCGGAGCCGCCACCGGCACAGCCCAGCCTGTTCTGACTACTTGAGATCGTCCTCCCAGCGCCGGAGCACCCGGCGTTCGACCGCGCGGAAAAGGGAATCGAGGTCCTGCCGGTTTACGTCGAGCACTTCGTCCCACTCGTCGAGGACAGCGTCGAGATCGGCACGGTCATAGCTCCCGGCCCAAGTGCCCTTGGGCATCGGGGGGGCCTGCACCGGGATGTGCGGCCAGGCGTGCCCGGTGAGGTTGTTGTAAAGCCAGCCTGCACCGATCAGGGCCGCAAGATTGAGGCCGAGCGGCAGCAACAGGCTCATCCATCCGCCGCCGGGTGACGATGCGGCCAGCGCCCCGAGAATGGCGCAGGCTCCGCCCGGAGGATGGAGGCAACGCGCATACGTCATCGCGGCAATCGCGAGGCCGACCGAAATCCCCGCCGCCAGCACAGGAAGGCCGATCACATGGCCCACCACCAGCCCGGTCAGGGCAGCGAGCATATTGCCGCCAAACACCGGCCAGGGCTGCGCCAGAGGGCTTGCGGGAACGGCAAAGACAAGCACTGCCGAAGCGCCAACCGGCGCCACGATCCACGGCCAGTGATAGGCATCGGGAACAGTCAGGCCGAACACCGCTGCCAGCGCCACGCCGATCAGCGCACCAATCGCCCCGCGCGCCCAACCGAGCCTTCCGCCGAAACGGAGTTGGCCGATGGCGGTTGGCCTCGGAAACCTGAACATCGCTGGGGCCCTCTCGTCTGCGCGCTCTTTCAGATGCAAGCACCGCGCAGGCAAGAAAAAAGGGGCCAGCCCGAAGGCCAGCCCCTGATTTCTTGTGGCCAAGCAGCCGAAGCGATTAGCGCTTCGAGAACTGGAAGCTCTTGCGTGCCTTTGCCTTGCCGTACTTCTTGCGTTCCACGACGCGCGGATCGCGGGTCAGGAAGCCGGCTGCCTTGACGGCGCTGCGCAGTTCGGGTTCGAACTTCGACAGGGCTTGAGCGATGCCGTGCTTTACCGCGCCGGCCTGGCCCGAAAGGCCGCCACCCTTGACGGTGCAGACGATGTCGTACTGCTCTTCACGACCGGCAACCTGGAACGGCTGGTTGATCACCAGACGCAGGGTCGGACGGGCGAAGTAGACGGCCTGATCGCGGCCATTGACGGTGACCTTGCCCGAGCCAGGCTTGAGCCACACGCGGGCAACAGCGTCCTTGCGGCGACCGGTTGCATACGAACGGCCCTGGGCATCGACTTCGCGGTCGCGGATCGGTGCCGGGGGACCCGTGCGAATGACGGGAGCGGCAACTTCACCAGCTTCGCCAACGCCATCAGACGCAGCCGAGACAGGTGCAGCAGCCGTCAGATCCTTGAGATCCGACAGGCTCGATACGGTGTTTTCGGTTTCGGCCATGATTATGCACCCACCTTGTTCTTGCGGTTCATCGAAGCGACGTCGAGCGCCACCGGCTGGGTGCCTGCATGCGGGTGTTCAGCCCCTGCATAGAGGTGAAGGGCGCGCATCTGCGCACGGCCGAGAGGACCGCGCGGGATCATGCGTTCAACCGCCTTTTCAAGCACGCGCTCAGGGAAGCGACCACCGAGGACCTTGTCCGCGGTGACTTCCTTGATGCCGCCGGCATAACCGGTGTGCTTGTAATAGATCTTGTTCTTCAGCTTGTTGCCCGTCAGGCGCACCTTGTCGGCGTTGATCACGACAACGTGATCGCCGCAATCGACGTGGGGCGTGAAGCTCGGCTTGTGCTTGCCGCGCAGACGGTTGGCGATGATGACAGCCAGACGGCCAACCACCAGACCTTCGGCATCGATAAGATGCCAGTTCTTTACCACCTCGGCCGGTTTGATCGACCGGGTGACCTTGCTCAGTGCCTTCATGGCGCTTCGGTTCCCTGGATTTCTGTGCGTCGATTGATGCGGAAATCCGCAGGCCTCACGACGAAGGAAGCGCGCCTTTGTTGCAAATGCCCACCAGAGTCAAGCAAACAGCGGGTTTTGGGAGAGGTAAAATAATACCTTCTCGTTTTTCGCTACCGCCGCGTGCCCAGAATATGGGCGCTCCACACCGTAGTGGCGAGCAACACCGCACCCACCAACTGGTGCAGGACCGCGATCCAGATACTGACTCCGCTCCACACGGTGAAGATGCCGAGCAGGACTTGCGTGCCGAACACAGCGTGCAGCACGACCGATGCCTTGCGGTCTGTCTTGCGCAGCTTGCGCGCGACCGCCACCAGCACCGCGACGACCACCCATGCCCACCAGCGGTGGATGAAGTGGACGAGGAACACGTCGGACAGGACGGCGTGGCCAGCGCCCAGCGTCCAGTCGACGCCGTCGGGGTAGAAGCTGCCCTGCATCAGCGGCCAGGCGTCCATGCTGAACCAGCCCGCGCCTGCCGAGGTGCCCGCGCGCAGACCAGCCACAAGTGCGCCGTAAAACAGTTGGATCACCAGCGCCGCCAGCGCCAGCGCGCCAAGGCCGCCGAGCCTTGCCCGCCGCTCGCCCTTAGCCAGTGCGATCAGATCGAGCGCAGTCCACACAAGGCCGCCAAGGGTGAACAACGCGACCAGCAGGTGCGTGGCAAGGCGGAAGTGGCTGACCTTCACATCATTGACGATGCCCGACTTGACCATCCACCAGCCGACTGCGCCCTGCGCCGCGCCCAGCGCCAGCAGGGCCAGCAAACGCGGCTTGTAGCCCTGCGGGATGCGGTCCTTGATCCAGAACCATGCGAGCGGCGCGGCAAAGACGAGTCCGATCGTCCGCGCGAGAAGGCGGTGGACCCATTCCCAGAAGAAGATGAACTTGTAGGTGGCGATGGTCATCCCTGCCGGGCCGTTGACCAGCTGGTATTGCGGCGTGGCGCGATAAGCGTCGAACTCGGCCTGCCATTGTGCATCGGTGATCGGCGGGATCGTGCCCGAAACCGGCTTCCATTCGGTGATCGAAACACCTGATTCGGTCAGGCGCGTGATGCCGCCGACGACCACTATGGCGACGACCATGAAGGCGACGACGAACAGCCAGCGTGCGAGCGCCAGCGCGTTCGTGCGGGTGGCAGGCGATGAAACTACGGTCATGACCAGCGCCCTGCTCCCGCGCCTGCCGAATCGCAAGTGGGATTGTCGGGCATGGCCTGCGCCCCTTGGGACACCCCGGACCGGGCGCCTCTTGCGCAATGATACAGTATAACATATATGGGCCATAGATGAGTGACACCATGCTTGCCTTGCGTGCCCGGCTGGACCGGATCGGCGTGCTCCTTTCGGGGTTGTGCCTGATTCACTGTGTCGCGGGCATCTTCCTCGTCGGTATGCTCGGGCTTGGCGGCACTGCGCTGCTCAACCCCGACATCCACCGCTGGGGCCTTGCCTTTGCGCTGGTGATCGGCGCCGCGACCATCGGCATCGGTGCATTGCGGCACGGCCGGTTTCTGCCGCTCGCAGTGGGCGGCACCGGCCTCGGCCTGATGGCAGGGGCGGTTGCGGTCGGCCACGGCAATGCCGAAGTTGTGCTGACGGTTTGCGGCGTGATCCTCGTCGCGGGCGCGCATCTCCTTAACATCCGGGGCGCGCACTAAGCGCACGCTTGCGCCCCGGCCCGCCCTCGTTAAAGCGGGCGGCATGATTGAACTGCTATCCCTTACCGTCAACGGAGAGCCGCGCCGCGCCGCGCCCGGATCAATTGCCGATCTGGTGCGCAGTCTCGAATTGGAACCCACCAAGGTCGCGGTTGAGCGCAATGGCGAGATCGTGCCCCGTTCGACGCTGGCCAATGTCCAGATTGCCGATGGGGACGTGCTGGAAATCGTGCATTTCGTGGGTGGAGGACAGAGCGACGTGATTGATCAAGACACCTGGCCCAAAGACACCTGGACCGTTGCGGGCCGCACATTCACTTCGCGGCTGATCGTGGGCACCGGCAAGTACAAGGACTTCGAGCAGAACGCCGCTGCGGTCGAAGCTTCCGGCGCAGAAATCGTCACGGTCGCTGTGCGCCGCGTCAATGTGTCGGACCCCAAGGCGCCGATGCTGACCGACTATATCGACCCGAAGAAGATCACCTACCTGCCCAACACCGCAGGGTGCTTTTCCGCCGAAGACGCGATCCGCACGCTGCGCCTGGCGCGCGAGGCTGGCGGCTGGGATCTGGTGAAGCTGGAGGTGCTGGGCGAGGCGCGCACGCTCTATCCCAACATGATCGAAACCATCCGCGCGACCGAAGTGCTCGCCAAGGAAGGCTTCCTGCCGATGGTCTACTGTGTCGACGATCCGATTGCGGCAAAGCAGCTGGAAGACGTGGGCGCGGTGGCGGTGATGCCGCTTGGGGCGCCGATCGGTTCGGGCCTCGGCATCCAGAACCGCGTGACCGTGCGTCTTATCGTCGAAGGCGCCAAAGTGCCGGTACTGGTCGATGCGGGCGTGGGCACGGCCTCGGAAGCGGCGGTCGCCATGGAACTCGGCTGTGACGGCGTGCTGATGAACACCGCCATCGCCGAGGCCAAGGACCCGATCCGCATGGCCCGCGCGATGAAGCTGGCAGTGCAGGCCGGGCGCGACGCCTATCTTGCGGGCCGCATGCAGACCCGCAAGTACGCCGATCCCTCAAGCCCTCTGGCGGGCCTGATCTGATCTCCCGGCCCGGACAATGACGCAGGATTATTTGTGACACGCATGAAGATTACGCCCGGCGCAGTATTCAAGGACAATCTGGCCCAGTTGCCGAAGATCGACGCGGTGGAACGGATCGACCTGACGGATGAGGCGGGAGCCTTGGCGGCGACCATCGAGAACCAGCCGGGCAAGCAAGGCTCGGTGGCAGTTTACCACTATCTGAAGCTCGCGTTCGGGCAGCTGGACACGGACGCCGCGCAGCATGGATTGCTCGTGTTCGGCGAGCATACCGCCGACGCGCGCCTGCGCCCCGGCGCGCATCCCAACGTCGACCGGTTGCTGGCGATTGTCGCCGGTGCCACTCCGCTGGAGATCTCTGTGGTTCCGGCAAAGGGCTGAGCGCTCAGGCGGCGCTGACTTCTTCCTGCGCCAACCGCGCGACGAGCCGCTGAAACAGCACCACACCCTTGTCGAACGTCGCGGGCATGGGGCCGCGTGATGGATCGCGGTCGATCACGGCTTGTTGCGCCTCGATCATGGTCTTGTCTTCGGCAAAGGCCATTGCGGCGACGCCCATCAGCATATCGCGCAGCGCTTCGTCGCCATGATCGCGGTGCGGACCCCAGCTGAAGAAATAGCGGCTGGTCGTGTCGGTCAGCGCGGTCACGGCCTGGCTCGTAAAAGTCACCCCGGTGCACGGCATGTCTGCAGGGGGCGGAGCATCGCCCAGCGCATCGGCCGTACCGGCAGGATAAGACGCCGTCGGCATCAGCAGGATTCCGGGCACGTGATATTCGTAGCTTGACCAGACATCGACCGGTTCTCCGCCTGCGCGGAAGCCGCCCTGTCCGCGCACCCATCGTTCAAAGCGAATCCCGCGTGGCAGTTGCGTGATTTTCGGACGCGTCCTGGCCCACTCGTCGTTCGCGCCAAAGCTGGCGGAATGGACGAAGGAGAGATGCGTGAAATCGCACAAGTTGTCATGGATGAGCTGCGCGTTCGCCTTGTAGTCAAGCTGGCCGCGCCCGAGAATGTAGTCAGGATCGTCGAAGCCGACCGCCTGCGGGATCAGCGCCGGGTCCGCCAGCGCCGGATCGCCCAGCCAGACCCAGACCCAGCTGTGACGCTCCTCCACCGGATAGGCCCGCACCCTTGCTGCGGCAGGAATCATGTCCTGCCCCGGAATCTCCATGCAGGCGCCATCCGCGGCGAAGCGAAAGCCGTGATACATGCAGCGCAGGGTTTCCCCCTCGCACCGGCCAAGCGAGAGCGGTGCGAGCCGGTGCACGCAGCGATCCTCAAGCGCGACGAGCTTCCCGCTCTCGGTGCGCAGCAGCACGACCGGATCACCCGCCAAGGTCAGAGCGAGCGGCTTTACGGTTTCAAGGTCCATCGACCAGCAGGCGACGTGCCAGGCGTTGCGTACGTGAATCATTGCGGTTCTCCCAAACGGCAGCATCACTTTACTTAACGTTGTTAAATTGTCAAACCCCCCGCATGGCCCGCCAGCGTGACATATCGATCGACAGGGAATCCATTCTCCGCGCGGCTTTCGCGCTGCTGGACGATGTGGGGCTCGACGGCATCACCATGCGGGCGCTGGCGGCGAGACTTTCGGTGCAGGCCCCCGCGCTGTACTGGCACGTGCGCGACAAGGCGGACCTGACATCGATGATGGCGCTGGACATCTATGCGCGCAGTCGCGCCGGGCTCTCCGATTGCCGCGATGCACGCGCTTGGCTCGAACGGCTCGGCAAGGGCCTGGCGCAAGTGCTGCGCCAGCATCGCGATTCGGCGCGACTGCTGGCCATCGCCAGCCCGCTGGCGCGGCCAGAGGAAGATGCCGCGCGCGAAATGGCCGAACCGCTTTGCGCGCTCGGCTTTGGCGCAAGCGATGCGCTTGAAGCGCAGGCCGCAGTCCTGTCGCTGACGCTCGGCTGGGCGATCTATCACGAGAACGCGGCCATGGCCGCGTATCTCTCGGGCATGTTTGACCTTGAGGCGAGCTATGCCAAGGGCCTGCGCATGCTGGTCGACGGCCTCGTTGCCGAGGCCGTCGCCTGAAATCAGCCGACGATACCCGCTGCCGCCAGAACGGCCAGCGTCAGGATATCGGGCGCGATCGAGGTCATCGCGGCAATCTGCACCGGCTTTTCCATGCCGAGCAGCATTGGGCCGATGACGGCATTGCCTGCCAGTTCGCGCAGCAGCTTGGCCGAGATGTTGGCCGACTGCAGGCCCGGCATGATCAGCACATTGGCAGGGCCGGAAAGGCGGCAGAACGGATAGTTCGCCATGACCTTGGGGTTCAATGCGGCGTCGGGCGCCATTTCGCCTTCGTATTCGAAGCCGGGATCTTCGGCATCGAGGATCGACACAGCGCCGCGCACCGTATCGAGCCAGCGGCCATAGGGATTGCCGAAGGTCGAATAGGACAGGAACGCAACGCGCGGTTCGTGGCCCATGCGCCGCGCGACGGCTGCGGTTTCCTTGGCGATATGCGCGAGGTCTTCGGCCGAGGGGCGTTCGTTCACCGTCGTATCGGCAAGGAACACGGTGTAGTTCTTGGCGACCATCAGGTGGATGCCAAAGGGCAGGTGGCCGGGCTTGGGATCAAGCACGCGGCGCACTTCCTTCATCGACTGCGCGAAAGTGCGCGTCATGCCAGTGATCAGCGCATCGCCATGGCCGAGCGCAACGAGCAGCGAGGCGAAGACGTTGCGGTCCTGATTGACCATGCGCTTGACGTCGCGCTCCATGTAGCCGCGGCGCTTGAGACGCTCATAGAGATAAGCAACCATCTCGGGCACCAGCGGCGAGACGGCCGAGTTATGGATTTCGTACGATGACGGATCGCTGACGCCGAGTTCGGTCAGCTTGTCGATCACGCCTTGCGTACGGCCAACCAGCACCGGCGAGCCATAGCCGAAGTCCTTGAACTGAATCGCTGCGCGCAGCACCACTTCGTTCTCGGCCTCGGCAAAGACCACGCGTTTGGGATTGTCCTTGGCCTGGGCGAAGACATTGGTCAGCACCGATGTGGTTGGATTAAGGCGCGCTTTCAGGCTGTTGCGATAGGCGTCGAAATCCTCGATCGGCTTTTGCGCCACGCCCGAGTCCATCGCCGCTTTGGCCACGGCGGATGACACGACTTCCATGAGGCGCGGATCGAACGGCGCCGGGATGATGTAATCGAGCCCGAACGTGTGGTTCATGCCATAGGCCGCCGCCACTTCCTCGGGCACCGGTTCGCGCGCGAGCTGGGCAATGGCTTCAGCAGCAGCGATCTTCATCTCTTCGTTGATCGCGGTTGCGCGAACATCGAGCGCGCCGCGGAAGATGAACGGAAAGCCGAGCACGTTGTTGACCTGGTTCGGATAGTCCGAACGCCCCGTGGCGACGATACAATCCGGGCGGATCGCCTTGGCTTCGGGCGGGGTGATCTCCGGGTCGGGATTGGCCATGGCGAAGATGATCGGCTGCGGCGCCATCTTCATCATCCAGTCGGCCTTGAGCGCCCCTGCTGCGGACAGGCCAAGGAAGATGTCGGCACCGACGAGCGCGTCTTCGAGGCTGCGCGCTTCGGTATCGACCGCGTGCGCGCTCTTCCACTGGTCCATGCCGCCTTCACGGCCGCGATAGATCACGCCCGAACGATCACACATGATCACGTTGTCGTGGCGCACGCCCATCGCCTTGATCAGCGCGGTACAGGCGATGGCAGCAGCGCCCGCGCCATTGACCACGACCTTGACCTCATTCAGCTTGCGCCCGGTCAGGTGGCAAGCGTTGAGCAGGCCCGCCGCCGAAATGATCGCGGTGCCGTGCTGGTCGTCGTGCATGATCGGGATCTTGAGACGCTCTTTCAGCGCCTGCTCGATGATGAAGCATTCGGGCGCCTTGATATCTTCAAGGTTGATCCCGCCAAAGCTCGGCTCCATCAGGGCCACGGCTTCGATGAACTTGTCGGCGTCTTCGGTATCAAGCTCGATGTCGATCGAATCGACGTCGGCAAAGCGCTTGAACAACACCGCCTTGCCTTCCATCACCGGCTTGGATGCCAGCGCGCCGAGATTGCCCATGCCCAGGATGGCGGTGCCGTTGGAAATCACCGCAACCAGATTGCCCTTGGCGGTGTATTCATAGGCGTCGGCGGGATTGTCGGCGATGGCGCGGACCGGCACGGCCACGCCCGGCGAATAGGCCAGCGACAGATCGCGCTGTGTTGCCATCGGCTTGCTGGCGATGATTTCGATCTTACCGGGGCGGATCGTGTTGTGATAGAAAAGCGCCTCGCGTTCGGTGAAGCGGACGTTGCTTTCCTCGGACATGGTATCCCCCGTATATTGGCCGGTATCAGGCAAACGGCACTGTCCGACCTTTGACGCTACGTCAAGGCGCGCAGCCGCCATCCCATCGATAGGAATCTGCCGATTTTACCGGATTCGCGCAATCGTTTCCGGTCGGAAAGTGCTCACGGTCAGAAGTCGCGCGGTTTCCATGTCGGTATGCCGAGGCGGCGCACCTTGAACAGGAGGCTGCGGCCTTCCTGCCAGACCAGCTGCAGACGCGGATCGGCGCGCTGCGGCAACCCGGTGTCGATCAGCCAGACATAGTCGACGCGTTCGATCGGTGCAGCCTTCAGCGCGCTGTCGACATTGCGCCGCCAGCCACCTGCGCAGCCGCGCGACCACACGAATTCCGAAGGATCGGCGGTGAAATTGCGGCCAGGACGGAAGCGCGGCACTACCATGTGCAGGCCGGGCACCGCCCAGTTGTCGTTCACCCATGCCTGCCGGTAGAGACTGGCAAGGCTGGCAAGATGATCGCGGCGGGTATTGCGCCATGATTCATCGAGGCAGGAATGCTCGACGAAGGCGAGCACGCGGCTGCCCGGCTCGACATGAGTCAGTGCCGCGAGCTGCTTGTTGTAATCCTCGGCATAATCCGAGAAGCTGACCGCCGTCACCGTCAGGCGCACCGCGAGCAAGCCCATCCCGGCATAGGCGACCATCCTGGCCCATTCCGGCTTTCGCGCGCCGCTCCAGTCCTGCAGCCCGAGGCCGAGCATGGCGGCAACCGGCAGCAGGCGAATATCGACAAACGAAGATCCATTGATGTCGCTCGGGATCGCAAGGAACAGCGCGAACACGATCAATGCGGGCAATCCCTGCCGCCAGCGCCAGCGCGCGCCGAGGAACGGGCCCACGAGCACGAGCAGGCAGGCCGCAATAGTGGTGCCGGCATCGAGAATCTGGTTCTGATCGCGCAGGGTCAGCACGAAGGACCAGGCTTTCTGGTCCCAGCGCCAGATGTTCATCGACTTTGTTTCGGGCGAGAACGCCTTCCACAGCAGGATAGTGATGACCGTGGCGAGCAGCGGCCAGCAGGCCTGCCAGAACCGCAGGCCAATGGCCTTCCAGTCGAGCGTTTTCAGCCATTGGCGATTGGTCAGGTCGCGCCAACGCCAGCCTTCGGGCAGCTCGTCGATCGCACGGCCCACGGCAAAAGCGCCGACCATCAGCGCCAGTAGCAGTCCGCCAATCGCATGGCATAGCATCGCCACCGGCTGAGCGACGATCAGCATGGCGGCGCGCGCGCGCGGGTTCTTCTGTTCAAGCCAGAGCGAGGCGCCGAAGGCCGTCAGCGAAAGCCCGGAGGCGAGAATGTAGTTGAGGAAGCCCGTAAGCAGCGGGAAGCTGAACACGAACATCAGCGACCATGCCGCCGCGTGCCCGCCCTTGGGATTGAGCATGCGGATCGTCCACAGGCATCCGCCGGCAAACAGGCCGGTAGCCAGCACCGTGCTCCACCACCCGGCGGCAAGGATGCCGAACTGCGCGCCCAGCACTTTCATCAGCACGCCGCCGCCGATGTTCAGCGTGAACACCCATTTCCAGGTGAAGTACTTTTCGAGCGGATTGCCGGGGCCAGCCGCCTCGATTGCTGCGGCGCCCATGTGGCCCGGAATGTCGATCAAAGGCGGCACATCGACCAGCGCGAAAGGCAGGCAGATCAGCAGTACGCCGACAATGATGCCGGGGCCGGAAAGCCACGGCAACGCTCCGGCACGTGCCCACAGGGCCTTCATGCCCTGCATCCAATCCTTTTCGCGGACTTGCGTCAAACCGACCATACCCCCCACAAGACCGGAGCCGTCTCCAGCCCTGTGGCGCGGAGTTGCGGATATCCGGTGTTGATGGTTTGAGAAACACGCGCGGCTGGTCTAGCCACCACCGCGTGACCCCTAATGCCCCAACTCCGATGATGGTGCAATATCTTGCACTTAAACAGCAGGCCGGAGACAGCCTGCTGTTCTACCGCATGGGCGACTTTTTCGAGCTGTTTTTCGACGATGCGAAGATCGCGGCGCAGGTGCTCGACATCGCGCTGACCAGCCGGGGCGAGCATGGCGGATTGCCGATCCCGATGTGCGGCGTGCCGGTTCATGCGGCAGAGGGCTACCTTGCCCGCCTGATCAAGGCCGGGTGCCGCGTAGCCATCGCCGAACAGGTCGAAACGCCCGAAGAAGCCAAGAAACGTGGCGGTTCCAAGGCATTGGTGGCACGCGACATCGTTCGTTTCGTCACCGCCGGTACGCTGACCGAGGAGGCACTGCTCGAACCGCGCCGGGCCAACATGCTGGCGGCGGTGTGCGAGGTGCGAGGGCTCATCGGCATCGCGGCCTGCGACATTTCGACGGGCCGGATGGAGCTGGAGGAATGCAGCGCCGACCAGATCGGCGCGGCGCTGGCAAGGCTTGGCGCGACCGAGATCGTCGCGCCCGAAAACTGGCCAGAGTCGTCAAGCACAGCCTCGTTCGGATACGTGCCGCGCCCGAATCGGTCCTTCTCCAGCGACGAGGGCGAGACGAGGCTGAAAGCCGTGCACGGCGTCACCACGCTTGACGGCTTCGGTCAGTTCTCCCGCGCCATGCTCTCGGCAGCAGGCGGGCTGATCACATACCTCGATCATGTCGGACGCGGCGCGCTGCCGTTGCTTCTGCCGCCGGTAGCGCGGGAGACTGGCGCGCATATGGCGATGGACGAGGCAACGCGCGCCAGCCTCGAAATCCTCACCAGCACCGGCGGAACGCGGCGCGGCAGTCTGGTCGAGGCGATCGACCGCTGCGTGACCGGGGCTGGTGCAAGGTTGCTGGCCGAGGACCTGTCCGCACCACTCACCGATTCGCGCGCCATCTACCGGCGGCTTGAACTGGTCAGCTGGCTGCACGACGATCCGCTGCTGCGCGGCGACGTGCGCGCGGTGCTGCGCTCTCTCCCCGATGTGGGCCGTGCGCTGGGCCGGATCGTGGCAGGACGCGGCAGCCCACGCGATCTTGGGCAGTTGCGCGATGGTCTGGCCGAAGCGCGGCGCCTGCACGACATCCTGCGCGCCCGCACCGACCGGCCAGCACCGCTCGATGACTTACTGCCATCGCTCGCAGGCCACGACGCGCTGGTCGACCTTTACGCCCGCGCGCTGGTGCCCGCACCGCCGACGGAGCGCTCGCAAGGCGGGTTCATCGCCGAAGGCTATGACGCCGGGCTCGACGAACTGCGCCGCATGTCGGGCAATGCGCGCCGCGCCATTGCCGCGCTGGAAGCGAAATACCGCGACGAGACGGGCGTTGCCGCGCTCAAGATCCGCCACAACGGCGTGCTCGGCTATTTCATCGAAGTGCCTGCCCGCCATGCCGACCGGATGATGGCCCCCGAATCGGGCTTCACCCACCGCCAGACCATGGCAGGCGCGGTGCGCTTCAATGCGCTGGCGCTGCACGAGGAAGCCAGCCGCATTGCCGAGAGCGGCGGCCATTCGCTCGCCGCCGAAGAAGCACACTTCGAGGAACTGGTGGGCGAAGCCGTCCGCGCCCGGGAAGCCATCGCGGCAACCGCCGCCGCGCTCGCCCGCATCGACGTCGCCGCAGGGCAGGCCGAACGCGCGGCCGAGGGCGGCTGGGCCTTGCCGCGCGTGGTGGATGAACCGTGCCTTGAAATCGTGGGCGGACGGCATCCGGTGGTCGAAGCTGCGCTGGCCGCCAAGGGCGAGCGCTTTGTGGCGAACGACTGCTACCTCAACACTCCAAAACCCGGCCGTGCTGAGCCTGCCGCAGCACAGGCGTCGGGCAACCGTGCTTCGACAGGCTCAGCACGAACGGGAGAGGGGGGGGCTGAGACGTCGCGCCTCTGGCTGATCGGCGGCCCCAACATGGGCGGTAAATCGACCTTCCTGCGCCAGAACGCGCTGATCGTGCTGCTGGCGCAAGCGGGCGGCTTCGTGCCCGCTCAGGCCGCGACGATCGGCATGGTCGACCGCCTGTTCAGCCGCGTGGGCGCGTCGGACAACCTTGCGCGCGGGCGGTCCACATTCATGGTCGAGATGGTCGAAACCGCTGCGATCCTTGCCCAGGCGACCGAGCGCAGCTTTGTCATTCTCGACGAAGTGGGACGCGGCACGTCTACTTATGACGGCCTCGCTCTGGCATGGGCGGTGGTCGAGGCGGTCCATTCGATCAACCGCAGTCGCTGCCTGTTTGCGACGCATTACCACGAACTCGCGCGGCTCGCCGAAAGCTGCGAGGCGCTGTCGCTCCACCACGTTCGCGCGCGCGAGTGGAAAGGCGATCTCGTCCTGCTGCACGAACTGGCCGAAGGACCGGCGGACAAATCCTATGGCCTTGCCGTGGCGCGGCTGGCAGGCGTGCCCGCACCGGTGGTCAAGCGCGCGAAATCGGTGCTCGAAAAGCTGGAGAAGGGCCGCGCGGCGACCGGAGGCCTCGCGGCTGGCCTTGACGACCTGCCCCTGTTTGCCGCCGCCATCGAGGCTGCCGAGGAAAAGGTCGACGCCTTGCGCGTGGCTCTCAACGATCTCGACATCGACGCGCTATCCCCGCGCGAAGCGCTGGACATACTCTATCAGCTTAAAGCGCAAGCGAACGGTTAGCCCTTACGCGGGTGATCCCCGGCGCGTTGCGGCAACAGCATGACCAGCGCAACAATTGCCACGCCCAGCACCAGCGACGCCAAGGGACGGCTGAACTCCAGGCCGCCACTGGCCACCGGCTTGTCGAGAAAATCACCGACCGTTGCGCCGAGCGGGCGGGTCAGGATGAAGATCGCCCAGAACAGCACGACGCGGCTGATCGAGGTTGCGAACCACAAGGCCGCCGCCAGCGCCAGCAATCCGCCGAACAGCAGCGCCGCGCCGCCATATCCCAACGCAGGATTGTCGGCGACCCAGTCACCCAGCGCGGTGCCGAGCGTCTGCGAGAACGTGATCGTCAGCCAGTAAAAGCCTTCGGCGCGCGGCGTGGTGATCACGTCCGCGTCGATCCTGCCTTCGCTCATGCGCCAGCTGGCCAGCGCCGCCAACACCAGGGCGAACAGCAGCAGTGATCCACCGGGATAGCCGATGCCGAGGGAACGCGTGGCGAAATCCGCCAGCGTCGTGCCCGCCGTGGTCGAGGCGATGATCGTTGCCCAATAGAGCGCGGGGTGGAACTTGCGCGCCTTGATCTGCGCCCAGACCAACACGATCAGCACGCCGCCGAACAGCGCGGTGCCGACGAGATAGCCCAAGTCCATCGTCATGCTGACGGTATCGCCCGCCGTCTCGCCCAGCGTGGTGGCAAGGATCTTGATGATCCAGAAGCCCAACGTCAGCGCCGGAACCTTGCTCAAGGTATCCTTCATATCGTCAGTCATGGTCGCTCCGGAGCTTATAGCGACAGGAACAGCCCCGCCAATGCCGCGCTCATCAGGTTGCTTAGCGCGCCTGCGACCAGCGCGCGAATGCCAAGTTTGGCGATCACCGGGCGCTGGTTCGGGGCAAGGCCGCCGGTCACTGCCATCTGAATGGCGATCGAGCTGAAATTGGCAAAACCGCACAGCGCGAAGGTGACGATGGCGACGGTGTGGGCGGAAAGCGCGGTGTCCTTGCCCAGTTCGATGAAGGCGACGAATTCGTTAAGGACGATCTTGCTGCCGAACAGGCCGCCCGCCTGCATCGCTTCGGCCCAACCGTCCGCTCCCAACAGCAGGAACACCGGGGCAAAGATGTAGCCTAGAATCATCTGGAAAGAGAGGTCCGGCATGCCGAACCAGCCGCCGAGCCAGCCGAGTATGCCGTTGGCCAGCGCCACCAGCGCGACGAAGGCCAGCACCATCGCGCCCACTGCCACCGCCAGCTTCACGCCGGTCTGCGCGCCCTGGCTTGCGGCCATGATGATGTTGGCGGGGCGCTCTTCCTCGTCGGAGGCAAGGCTGGGCTTTACATGGGGGTTGGGCAAGGCTTCATCAGCAACTTCCGCCGGACAGGGCGGCTCGTCGGGCATGATCAGCTTGGCCATGAGAATGCCGCCGGGCGCCGACATGAACGCGGCGGCCACCAGATAATCTATGCGAATACCCATGCTGGCATAGGCGGCAAGGATCGTGCCCGCCACGCCCGCCATGCCCACGGTCATCACGCAGAACAACTGAGAGGGACCTAGCGCGGCGAGATAGGGCCGGATCACCAGCGGCGATTCGCTTTGCCCGACGAAGATGTTGCTGGCGGCGCAGAGCGATTCGACCTTGCTGATGCCTGTAACCTTTTCCAGCCCACCGCCGATCCAGCGGATCACCAGTTGCATCACGCCGAGGTAATAGAGGATCGAGATCAGCGCGGCGAAGAACACGATCACCGGAAGGGCCGATATGGCAAAGCTGGTGCCGCCGATGGCAGGATCAGCCAGCGGCCCGAACAGGAACGCAACGCCAGCGCGAGCAAAGCCGAGCAGGCCTTCGACGCCTGTGGCCGCGCCCTGCAGCATGCGGTTGCCGAGCGGGACATAGAGCACCAGCGCGGCGAGTCCTGCCTGAAGCGCAAAGGCAGCGGCGACCACGCGCAGCCGGATCGCACGGCGATTGGACGACAGGGCAAAGGCGATTGCAAGGATGAGCAGCATCCCGAGCAGACTGAACACTACACGCATCGGGCGGGGCAAGGCTCCAGAAAAACAAATGGGGATCAGGAAATGGTTTCAAGCGAACCTAATAGCGAATTGGCGGCGGGTTAAAAGCGCGCTATCGGCCCGTGATGCCCGATAACGCGATCCCGCAGCCCACAATCCCCCGTTCTCTGTTCGCTTGTGCGCTGCTTTACGGCGGTTTGTGCGTGCTGGCAGGCGTGCTCGGCACCAAGCTGGCATCGCTCGGGCACTGGCCACTGCTGGGCGATCTGGCGGTCGAATCGGGGATCTTCGCTTTCCTGCTGCTGGTGGTCATGGCCAGCGCCACCGCCGAACTGTTCGGGCAGGAAACGGCCAACCGGCTGGTCCGCTTTGGCTTCGTGCCTCTGATCGTCTCGATGATCCTGCTGACGACCGTCATCCACGCGGTTCCGCCCGCGCCGTTCTGGACCGACCAGGATGCCTTTGCCCGTTTGCTCGGCCAAGGCGCGCGGATGCAGTTTGCGGGGCTGATTTCCTACGGCACCTCGCAGACGCTCAACGTCTATCTGTTTTCGCGGATTGCGGGCGGGCGCGGACGGCTGCTTATGCTGCGGGCGTGGCTGGCCTCGATGCTCAGCCAGGTGGTCGATACCGTGCTGTTCATCACTATCTCGTTCTACGGGCAGGATCTGCCGATCGTTTCGATCATGGAAGGGCAGATCATTTCCAAGCTGGTCCTGTCCACGATCATGGTGCCACCACTGATCTGGGTGTTTGTGCGCTTGGGCCAGTGGCTCGACCGCACGGCATGACCTGCCGAGCGGGCGCGATCCTCAATATTGGATTCCGCACGCTTTGCGCGTAAGGGCGCGCATCATGTCTCAGAACCACGATCCCGCTATGCTCGCCAAGGCCGAAACGCTTACCGAAGCGCTGCCCTATCTTCAGCGCTATGCCGGCAAGACCTTCGTGGTCAAATATGGCGGCCACGCCATGGGCGATCCCGAACTGGCGCACGATTTTGCGCAGGACGTGGTGTTGCTGAAAGCCGTGGGCATCAACCCCGTGGTCGTTCACGGCGGCGGGCCGCAGATCGGGCGGATGCTGAAAGCGCTCGGCATCGAATCGCAGTTTGTCGATGGCCTTCGCGTCACCGACAAGCAGACCGCCGAGGTTGCCGAAATGGTGCTGGCCGGCGCGATCAACAAGGAACTGGTCGGCTGGATCGCGCGTGCGGGCGGCAAGGCCATCGGCATTTCCGGCAAGGACGGCGGCATGGTGCTGGCGCGCAAGGTCCAGTCGAAGAAGGCCCCCAAGGCGATTGCGGACGAGAGCGGCGAACAATTGGTGGTGGACCTCGGCTTCGTGGGTGAGCCTGAACACATCGACACCACCGTGATCGACACGATCTGCGCCGCCGGCATGATCCCGGTGATCGCGCCGATCGGCGTGGGCGCGGACGGCGAGACCTACAACATCAATGCCGACACCATGGCCGGCTGCATCGCTGCTGCCATGGGGGCATCGCGGCTGTTCCTGCTGACCGACGTGCCGGGCGTGCTCGACAAGGACAAGAACCTGCTGACCGACCTTCGCCCTGCCGATATCCGGCGGCTGGCCGAGGACGGCACGATCAGCGGCGGCATGATTCCCAAGCTCGAAACCTGCGTCCACGCGGTCGAGGCCGGGTGCGAGGCGACCGTCGTGCTCGATGGCCGCGTGCCGCACGCCATGCTGCTGGAAATCTTCACGGCGCAAGGCGCGGGCACACTGATCCGGGCTTGAAGCGGTCGGGCGCCTGACAATCGGGTGAACGACGGGAACGGAACCGCGCGCCGCTCGCTGGTGCGGCATGGTCCGCTCCTGTCTTGTCGCCGCGCTGGCATCCGCGCTCGTCTTCCATCTCGGCGGCTGCCAGAAGGGGCCTGCGTCCCCCGCGCCTGAACCGGTCGCCAGCGAGACTGTGGCGGTGGCCCCCACGCCCACGCCGGCCGCGCAGCCGCCTCTCGCCCCTACCGGTCCCGGCAAGCCGTCCTACGCCCGCAACCCCATCGAAGCACTCGACGCTTTCGCAGCCACCATTGAAGCGCGCGACTGGAAAGCGCTGCGCGGGTTCTGGGGCGACAAGGGCGAGCGCAGCGGGATGAGCGAAGAGGCCTTCGCCGCGAAGTGGAGCACGCTGCTCGCTCCCGAAGTTTCGGTCGGCACCGGGACGCAGGAAGGCGCGGCAGGCTCACTCTACTACACCGCGCCCGTCACCATCGTCGACGGCAAGCGGACGCTACGCGGCGAAGTGACCATCCGCCGCGTCAACGATGTCGACGGTGCAAGTACCGAACAGCTGCGCTGGCACGTTGAATCGACCACGCTGGCGATCTGACCGGCCCTTGCCAATTTCGTAAGTAACACATACAGAACTTGCCGTCGCACCTATGGTTGCGGCGATTGGGGCACTTGTGGCCTTGGGAGAGGGTCGGCTAGGAGCGTAAAGGCTCTCGCTGACAAGGAACGCGCACCATGCTGCTGTACACGCTGATCTCGATGATCAATTACCTCGTCAACATCATCGTGATCGTGGTGATCGTCCAGTTCGTGCTCAGCCTGCTGATCGCCTTCAACGTCGTGAACATGCAGAACAATGCAGTCGCGGCGATCTGGAAGGCGCTCAACGCCATTCTCGAACCGCTTCTGCGCCCCATCCGCAAGATCATGCCCGATACCGGCGCGATCGATTTTTCGCCGATGGTGCTGATCATTGGCCTCAATCTGCTGACGATCCTGCTGAGCGGCATTGCCGCCTCGACGGCGGGCGTCTGACACCAGACCGGGACGGGACGAATTTCCATGACTGCTGCCGTGATCGACGGAAAGGCCTTTGCCGCCACCCTGCGCGCGCGCGTGGGCGAACTTGCTGCTGCGTTCGAGGCCAAGGCCGGGCGCAAGGCGGGCCTCGCCGTCGTGCTGGTGGGCGAAGACCCCGCGAGTCAGGTTTACGTGCGCTCCAAAGGGAAAAGCACGCTCGAAGCGGGCATGAACAGCTTCGAACACAAGCTGCCCGCCGATACGTCGGAAGCCGATCTGCTTGCGGTGGTCGAACAGCTCAATGCCGATCCGTCGGTGGACGGCATTCTCGTCCAGTTGCCCCTGCCCGCCCAGATGGACGAGCAGAAGGTGATCGCCACGATTGCGCCCGACAAGGACGTCGACGGCTTCCACGTCATCAACGCAGGCCGCCTTGCGGTGGGCCAGCCGGGCTTCGTGCCCTGCACCCCGCTGGGCTGCCTGATGCTGCTCAAGGACCGGCTTGGCAGCCTGTCGGGCCTTGATGCAGTGGTGATCGGCCGTTCGAACATCGTCGGCAAGCCTATGGCGCAACTGCTGATCGCGGAAAGCTGCACGGTCACTGTCGCGCACAGCCGCACGAAGAATCTGGCCGAGGTGGTGAAGCGCGCCGACATCGTCGTTGCCGCCGTCGGTCGCCCGGAAATGGTCAAGGGTGACTGGATCAAGCCCGGCGCAACCGTGATCGACGTCGGCATCAACCGCGTGGCAGGTGCTGCCGAGGGCAAGACGAAGCTGGTCGGCGACGTCGATTATGCCTCAGTCGCTGAAGTGGCCGGAGCAATCACGCCTGTGCCCGGCGGCGTGGGTCCGATGACCATCGCTGTACTGCTTCGCAACGCGCTGGTCGCCGCTTATCGCAGCGCCGGACTGGAGCTTGCCGCCGACGCGGTGTGATGCGCCGTGCGGGGGTGGGCACGGCACGCCGCTTCGTCTAGGCTTGCCGCCATGAAGCGCCTGATCCCTCTCGCATTCCTTGCCCTTTCGGCGCCAGCCCTCGCCCAGCCTGTGCCGGATGCAGGGCAGCGCCCGCAGCGCGCCTATGCCAATCCCAGCGCACTGATCGCAGCCGACATCGCCTTTGCCCGCCTCGCCCGCGAGAAGGGCCAGTGGACCGCGTTTCGCGAGACCGCCGACGATGCCGCAGAGATGTTCGAAGGCAAGCGCGTGCTGGCCAAGGCCGCGCTGAAGGACCGGGCCGACCCACCCGCTCCGGTCAGATGGGCGCCCCAATCCGCCTGGATCAGTTGCGACGGCACTGCCGGACTGACCTTCGGCGCATGGCAGGGCGCTGCTGTAGGAACCGGGGAATACGTCACCGTCTGGCAGCGGCAGTTCAAGGGCAAGACCGACTGGAAATGGGTGCTGGACGACGGTCAGGACCTGTCCCAGCCCTTGCGCGCCGTGGACTGGGCCGAAGGCAAGGTCGCCGATTGCCCGGCGCGCAAACGTCCGGACGAAGGCACGGCGCCCCAGCCTGGCAGCAAGCGCGAGCGCAAGGAAGTGAGCAAGTTGCCGCCGCTGCGCGTCCTCGCCGGGCCAATTCCATCCGCAAGCGCCCCCGCCGGGTCCGACAGCAAGGATAGCCAGTCGCGCGACGGTACATTTGCTTGGCGGTCGGTGGTCATGCCCGATGGCAGCCGCCGCTTCACCGCATGGATCTGGAAAGACGGCCAGATGCAGGAAGCCATCACCCGCACTTTCAAAGCGAATGGAGCCTGACCGCGATGTGGCAACTGTTCCTCTCCGCCTTCGTCACGCTGTTCGTGGTGATCGATCCGCCGGGTTGCGCGCCGATCTATGCAGGCCTCACTGCCAACGCCACAACCAAACAGGCGTTCTCGATGGCCCTTCGCGCCTGCCTGATCGCCACCGGCATCCTGCTGGTCTTCGCGCTGTTCGGCGAGGACCTGCTGGGCGCGCTGCATATCGAACTCGACAGCTTCCGCATTGCGGGCGGCATCATGCTGTTCCTGATCGCGCTCGACATGGTGTTCGAGAAGCGCACCGAACGGCGTGAGGAGCGCGCGGAGAAGGTCCGCACCGCCCAGCCGCAGGTCGAGGACGTCGCGGTCTTTCCAATGGCCATGCCGATGCTGGCAGGCCCCGGCTCGATCGCCTCGGTGATGCTGTTGACCGCTCGCGCCAATGGAACCAGCGAAACGCTGGTGATCCTCGGCGCGCTCGCCGTGGTCATGGCGCTGAGCTTCGTCGCCCTGATCGCTGCCCGCCCGCTGATCCGCGCGCTCGGCTCGCAGGTTGAAGCCGTGATCACGCGCCTGCTTGGCGTTCTTCTGGCCGCGCTTGCCGCGCAGTTCGTGATCGACGGGATTCAGGCTCAGTTCTGATCGAGCGCGACGACGATCACCGATTTCGCCGGAATGTCGAGCACCAGCGCCCCGCCCGACAGCTTTGCGCCATCGAAGCGTACCGGGCGCACCGGCTCGGGCTGGCCCGGCACATTATGCGCATCGGTCTTCGCCGCCGTCAGCACCTGTCCGCTGACCTTGCGCGCGCGCAAGTCGCCGAGGTTCAGCGACAGCCGGTAGCCGCGGTCGGCATCGGCATTGGCCACGGCCACATGCACGCGCCCGTCCTTGCCCCGCGCCGCGCTCGCCGTGAACGCGGGAAAGCTGTTTGCGCCCGACTTCAGCAGCGGTGCGGCAACCTCAAGCGGCAGCGCGGTGGCGTCCTGGAACGGCGTGTACATCGCGAAGACGTGATAGGTGGGTGTCAGCGCCATCTTCGCGCCATCGGTCAGGATCATCGCCTGGAGCACATTCACGGCCTGCGCGATATTGGCCATCTTCACGCGATCTGCATGGGCATGGAAGATGTTGAGCGTCATCGCCGCCACCAGAGCGTCACGCAGGGTGTTCTGCTGGTACAGATAGCCGGGTTCAGTCCCCGGTTCGGGCGCATACCACGTGCCCCATTCATCGACATAAAGCCCGATGCGCTTTTGCGGGTCGTGCTTGTCCATGACCGCTTCGTGCATACGCAAGATGCTGTCCATCCGCGAGGCCTGATAGAGAATGTGGTTCCAGTGATCCGCCGGGAAGCCGGTGGCGGCGGCCTTGTCACGGTTCTCCCATTTGCCATCGAACACCGTGTAATAATGCAGCGAAATCGCATCCATCATTGGCCCGGCGCTTTTCAGCACGGAGTCCATCCACGCCGTATCGTCGTTGTTCGGGCCTGACGCCACGCGCAGTGCCGCATTGTCGTTGTGCATGTGGAAGGTCGAGCCGTTGCGGTGCATGAACGTGGCGAAGCGGCGATATTCGTTGGCGAAGTATTCCGGCGTCTGCGCCCCGCCGCAGCCCCACGCCTCGTTGCCGATGCCGACGAAGCCCAGCTTCCACGGCTCCTGTCGGCCATTGGCGCGGCGCTCATCGGCTATGGAATCCTTCGAGCTCGAGGTGATGTAGTCCATCCATTCGCGCATTTCGGATGGCGTGGACGTCGCCATGTTGATCGCCACATAGGAATCGGCGCCGATCTGATCGACGAAATCGAAATATTCGTGCGTGCCGAAAGCGTTGCTTTCCAGCCCGCCCCACCAGTCGTTCTTGCGCACCGGTCGCTTGGCGGCAGGGCCGATTCCGTCACGCCAGTGGTAGATGTCGGCAAAGCACCCGCCCGGCCAACGGACCACCGGCACCTTGATCGCCTTCAAAGCGACGGCCACATCGCTGCGGATGCCGCGCACGTTGGGGATCTTGCTGTCCGGGCCAACCCAGATCCCGTCATAGATGTCGCCGCCGAGATGCTCCGCAAACTGGCCCTGGAGATAACGCGAAAGCACGGGCCCCGTCTGGTCGGGATGGAGCACACCGCTGATCGTATCCGTCTCGGCCTTGGCAGGTGCACCGCTGCCCATCACCACAGCAATCGCCCCCAGCGCCGCCGTCAGCCACTTGCCCGCCATCGTTCACTCCACCGCATGCCTTTCCGCAAACTGCGCAGTGAAAGACAGCGGTGTCAACCGAGACAGAACACGAGTGCGCGCTATTGCAGCGTTACCCGACCGCCGTCGTCGTTGTCGCGCTTGCCGAAGAACTGCATGAGTTGCACCAGCAGGTCGCATCGCGCCACCAAGCCATCAGCCTCTAGCAGCGCCTGCTTGGCCGCCGCATCGAACGGCGCGATCTGCGAAACGCCGTTGATCAGCGACATGTCATCGAGCCGCTCGACCGCATCCCAATCGACCGCATAGCCTTGCGCGTCGGCAAATTTGCGCGATTCCCGCTCGAACGATGCCCGCTCCACCGCGCTCAGCGCTTCGTTCAGATCATCGTCCAGCAGTTCCGCCTCGACCTGCCGGAACGGCGTCGTCACTTCCAGCTCGCGGATCAGGCGAAAACGGGAAATGCCTTCGAGCACGACGTTGTAGCGCCCGTCGTCGAGCGCTTCGACATCGGCGATCTTGCCGACGCAGCCAACGCTGAACAGCGGCGCGCCTTCGACCGGCGATTGCGGCTGGATCATCGCAATGCGGCGGTCCCGCGCCAGCGAATCGCTGACCAGCGCACGGTAGCGCGGCTCGAAGAAGTGCAGCGGCAGTTGCAGGCCGGGATAGAGGATAGCCCCGGTCAGCGGGAAGATCGAAAGCCGCGTCCTGCTCACATCAGCGGCCATGGGCCTACCCGAACAGCACGGTGGAAAGCTTGCGCCGCGTCGCCGCAACCCAAGAGTCCTCAAGGCCGGTCGCCTCGAAAATCTGAAGCAGCCGCGCCCGGGCGGCGCCATCGTTCCACGCGCGGTCCGCTGCAACCATCGCCAGCAGCTTTGCCGCCGCTTCATCGCGCTCACCGCTCGCATAGAGCGCGTTGGCGAAGGCGAGCTGCGCTTCCATGTCTGCCGGACGTTCCGCGGCTGCCGCCCGCAGCGCAGCCAGTTCGCTTTCCTCGGGCGCGTCCTCGGCCAAGGCCAGTGCAGAGCGGGCCTGAGCAATTGCCGGATCTGCCGCAATGGCGGGATCGAGCGCGTCGATCACCGCCTGCGCTTCGTCACGCTGGCCCGCAAGGATCAGCGCGCGCACCAGCCCGGCGTGAGCCTGGGCGTTATCGGGCGCGATCTCGATGATTTGTGCGAAGATGCTCGCCGCGCGCTCGCCATCACTCTCGGCCAAAATCTCTTCGGCCATGGCCAGCAGCGGCGCAACGTCCTGCACCGGCTCTCCCGCCTGCACGGGAAGCTTGGCGAGCAACTGGTCGATGGACTGGCGCAGCTGCGTTTCGGTGCGCGCAGGCGTCAGGTCCGCGACCGGTTGACCCTGGAACATCGCATAGACCGTGGGGATCGAACGCACCTGGAATTGCGCCGCAATGAACTGTTCCTCATCCACGTTGATCTTGGCCAGGACCACGCCCTTGTCGGCATATTCGGCTGCGACCTTTTCCAGCACCGGCGTCAGCGCCTTGCACGGCCCGCACCATTCCGCCCAGAAGTCGAGAATGACCAGTTGCGTCATCGACGGTTCGACCACGTCCTTGCGGAAGCGATCCACCGCTTTCTGTTCGTCGAGGTTAAGCCCCATGCTGGCCAAGTTGCGTCTCCGGTACGTGCTTCAAGGGTTTTGCGTATGCTGCACCATGTGGGAACGCCGCGCCGTTCGGCAAGAGGAAACGGGCTTTTGCCCATAGACTTGTGCAGATGTGCATTTTTGCTGTTGCGCTAATCCCGAGTCATGGTTAGAGGCCCCCACACCCCAGCCGGACGGGCACTTTTCCCACCGGCCAGAAACGCACGAGCGGGCGTAGCTCAGGGGTAGAGCACAACCTTGCCAAGGTTGGGGTCGAGGGTTCGAATCCCTTCGCCCGCTCCAGTTTTCCCCAAGAAAACTAATTAATTGCACCTCGCGTAGCTCGCGAGGCCTTGGTGACAAAGCTCCAATCGCTCGCCGTTGTCACCACATTGTCACCAATTCAAATCCAACTCAGGGCTAGTCAGGCGTTCTCCCAAGTTCAGCTTAGACTGATCGTATCGATCGCCGATCTCAAGCCTGTCGGCCCGAGCGAGCTACTTTGGCATAGGCACCGGTAGGCGGATCGCTCGCTCCGCCGCAGAACCACTCGCTCGCAATAGCCGCTGATCCCTGGGCTCGAAGCCTGTCCTCCTTCAATCAACCCGTAAACCCAAGTCTTTCCGCCATTGCTAGAGCTTGTTGAACAATCTCAGGATCAATCACGTCAAACTGAAGCACGGACGTCTGGGTTTGCGGCGACTCAAGAATGCCGATTTTGGCAGAGCAAAGGCTGAAGCCGCCAAGCAGATTTTGGGACCGCGTCGAGCTGCCACAAATGACCGCAGGTGGGTGGGAAGCTGCATGGCGGCTTTGAAGCGGACATATTGAAAATCTGCTTTGATTGCGCAGGAAGGATGAAGTCACGCAATAGCCACCTGAGCAGTGGTTATCGGCTGAGCCAGGTCCATTTAACACAATTCTAATTATCAATTTATCCCACAAGTTGACGAATACACACAATTGTGGGATAAACAGCGCGTGACCGCCTTCCGCCCTTTCAGCGACGAGCAAGCCCGTCTGCTTGTCAACCTTCGCCAGCGCTACGAAAGCTGGATCGAAGTCGAACGTGCGCGGCGAGAGCTTCCTTACGACCTGCGGCGCAAGACCATCAACGGTCAGGACTACCTTTACCGCATCACCGACCGCAGCGGCAACGGCAAGAGCCTTGGCCCATGGAGCGCCGAGCGCGATGCTGAGTTTACGGGCTATCACGCCCGCAAGACCGAACTGAAGGACCGCGCCGCCAGCCTGCGCGCGGTTCTTGCGGAAAGCGCCGCGCTGTACCGGGCCTTGCGCCTGCCGCTGCTGTCGAGTGACGCGGGGCCGATCCTCAGGGAATGCGATCGCCGTCAGTTATTGGGCTCGCACCTGCTGGTCGTCGGCACCAATGCAATTGCTGCCTACATGATCGAAGCGGGTGGGTTCGTCCTGCTGCCCGACGAGACTGAGGATTTCGACCTGGCCTGGGTCGCGGCCGACGACAAGAGCTCAGGGAGCACGGTTTGGGACATGCTCAAGGCGGTCGATCCGACGTTCACCGTCAACAGCGAGCGCGACTTCCAGGCGCGCAACGCCAAGGCCTACGAGGTCGAACTCCTGGTTGCGCCCTCACGGGCCCATTCGCTGGGAACCAGCGACCAGCCCCGCCCCATGGCTTTGCCTGAGCAGGAATGGCTCCTGTTCGGCCGGCCCGTTGACCAGGTCATCGGATGCCGTGACGGCTCGCCTGCGCGCATCGTCGCACCAGATCCCCGCTGGTTCGCGCTCCACAAGCTGTGGATGTCAGACCAAGCCAAACGCAATCCGCTCAAGCGCCCCAAGGATCGCAAGCAGGGACTCGCCCTGCTCGATCTGGTCGTGACTGCCATGCCCCATTACCCGATGGGCGCATCGTTTGCGGCGGAACTTCCGGTTGAGCTTCGCCTGCACTTTGATGAGTGGCACACCGAATTCGGCGCGCGACCTTCGTCAGATTGGTAACCACTCCAGCGACGAGCCTGCGATTTCTGACGGTCATCGCCAACAGCTTTCATGTCGTCGCCAAACGCCTCGACACCAAAGAAGATTCCATGGCGAACCGGTTGCAGGAGAAGCTGCGCGAACATGATCCGAGCGAGGTCTACGCGACCGACCGGAGCTGACGCTGGAGCATGTCGCCGAGGAATTCGTCTCGTTGCAATCGCGTCACTGGAAGCCGCGAACGCACAAGCGCAATCTCCACGCCATAAAGCGCCAGATCCAACCCGTGCGCGGCTCCTTGCCTGTCAAGGACATCGCTCGGTCTGACATAGCGCGCTGGCGCGACGGACTGGCGGCCAGGCCAGGGCTGTTCAATTGCGCCCTCCCCGTCCTTTCAAGCATGTGCAAGCTCGCCGAGACGCTGAAGCTGCGGCCCAAAAATTCGAACCCTTGTCGCAATGTCAAATAGAACCGCTGACTACGCGCCTGTTTGCGGCGTTTTTTGATGGCTATTGCGAAGATCTTACTGATTCCACTAGGTCGGAAGCCGATTAACGGACTCGCGGTCTGAACCGGCTTGGAGGGTGCCAGCCATGACGTTACCAGCTCGATTGCGTGCCGGTTTAACCGCGGTGTTTACGAGTCGACGTCACGAGTTCTAGTGGGCTACTGCGACGGCCATGCCCGTTGTCCAGATAATATCATTCCCGATGCGTGCAGCGCTCTACAACTGCCGCTATCATTTCTCAGCCGCTGCAGGGTTCAGCGCACTGCTAAATGTGCTGTATGTCGCGCCAACACTGTACATGCTCCAAATTTATGACCGAGTGGTCCCGACACAAGGAGTCAGCACTCTTACACTGCTGACGCTGATGCTTTTGTTCTCGCTCTGCACGCTGGCCCTGCTGGACCGCGTGCGGGCCCGGCTGCTGGTCAGGGCGAGCATGGCCATCGATGCGGCGCTGGCCGCCGATATTCTTGATGCGACCATCGGCAGGCCCGACCTGGTGGTGTCGCGTCAGGCGCTGCGCGAGTTCGATGCAATGCGGCAGGCGCTGACGGGGCCGGGTGTGGTCGCGCTGTTCGATGCGCCATGGGCTCCAATCTACATCGTCGCCTGCCTGCTCATCCATCCGCTGCTGGGCCTTGTAACGATATTCGGCTGCGCGGTCCTGCCGCTCATCGCTTGGCGCAACGAAAAGGCCACCCGCGCCGGAATGGACCGTTCACAGGCCATAGCGGCAGCAACCTGGGTGGGGCAGGAAGGACTGCTCGATGCTGCCGAAACTGTCCGCGCGCTGGGCATGCGCCGCGCGGTGGTAGCGCGGCAGCTCCGCCAACGGCAGGGCATGCTGACCGCAGGGATTGCCGCCAATTTCAAGGCGGGCAATTACATGGCCGCGACCCGGTTTGCGCGGCTGGCGCTCCAGTCGCTTTCGCTAGGTCTTGGCGCTCTGCTGGCCATTGAAAACAGGATCAGCGCGGGCGCGATTTTCGCGGCTTCGTTTCTGGTCGCGCGTGCGCTCGCCCCGATCGAGCAACTCATCGGCAACTGGAAATCGCTGGTTCAGGCACGCAATGCCTATAGCGCGCTAGAAGGACTGCTCGCACGCGCTGGCGCGACGGCAGACCGCACGCTGCTGCCAGCGCCTGCCGGTGCCTTGCGCATCGAGCAGCTGACCATGCTCAACGAAAGCCGCGACGGGGTGATCATCGGGCCACTCAGCTTCACAGTGCCCGCAGGCGAGGCCTTGGCCATCGTGGGCCCGAGCGGTGCGGGCAAGTCCACCTTGCTCCGCACGCTCGCCGGAGCGCTGGTTCCGGATAGGGGTGCAATCCGCGTCGATGGCGCCGATACGCGCGACTGGGACCCCGAGCGGCTTGCGCCCCACATCGGCTACCTGCCGCAGGACCCGAGCCTGATCGAGGGCTCGATCAAGGAAAACATCTGCCGGTTCGCCACCGAACTGGATGAGCACACCGCATCCATCGACGCGGATGTCGTCGCCGCCGCGCAGCTCGTCGGGGCGCACGAGCTGATCCTGCAGTTGCCGGGCGGATACGAACATCGCCTCCAGCCCGGCGGGCGGGGGTTGTCGGCGGGGCAAGCGCAACGGGTCGCGCTGGCGCGGGCTGCATACGGCAACCCTGCGATCTACCTGCTCGACGAACCCAACGCCCATCTCGATGCCGAAGGCGACACGCAGCTGGTTGCATCGCTGGGCACAATGAAAGCGGCGGGAAAGACAATCCTGATCGTCTCGCACAAGCTGAGCATCCTGCCGATCATCGACCGGATTCTGGTTATGCGCGGTGGCCGGATCGAGCATCTGGGGTCGCGTGACGAAATCCTGCCCAGGATCACGGCACCGCAAGTTAGGCGCGGTTCAGCGGCCACGGCACAAGGCCAGCAGGCATGAACGTCGAGGTCAGCCCTAACCTGTCGGTGCCGGAAGACTGGCAGGAGATCGCCAATCCCCGGCGCGACATACGCGCTGGCATGATCGTAGCGGCGCTGTTCTTCATCGTGTTCCTTGGCTGGGCGGCGCTCACGCGGCTCGATGCCGCCGCGCTGGCGCAAGGCACACTCGTCGTTTCAGGCCAGCGCCAGACCGTGCAGCACCGTGACGGCGGGGTGGTGGGAAAGATCGACGTGCAGGAAGGCCAGCGCGTGGTGCGCGGGCAACTGTTGCTGAGGCTGGATGCGGCGGAAGTGCGGGCGCAGGAGCGCGCCTTTGCCTCGCAAGTCACCGGACTGCTGGCGCAACGGGCAAGACTTCAGGCCGAGCAGCAGGGTCTGGCCCGGGTGCCGGTTCCGCCCGAGTATGCGCAGCTCGGCTTTGCCGGCTCGGCAGAGGCCGCCGCCGCTCTTGCGCTGCAGCAGGCGGAGCTTGATGCCCGCGCTTCGGTGCTGGTGGCGCAGCGCGGCGCATTGCAGCAGCGGGTTGCACAGTCGGCTGAACAGGGGCGCGGCTATGGCCATCAGGCGGCGTCGAGCAACGAGCAGATCCGCATTCTCGATGACCAGATCGCCGCCTACAAGCCGCTCGCGGAAAAGGGCTTCGTCTCGATAACCCGGCTGCGCGAGCTTGAACGCATGCGCGCCGAGCTGGTCGGGCAGAGCGGACAATATGGCTCCGGCGTTGCGCAATCGCGTGACGCTGCGCGCGAAAGCAGCCTGCAGATCATGGAAGCGGAGCGCAGCTATCGTGCACGCAGCGCTGCCGATCTGCGCGATGTCGATGCCCGGCTGGGCGATCTGCTCCCCCGGCTCGTCGCCGCGCGCGACCAGGTGGCGCGGACCGAAATCCGTGCACCGGTCACGGGCACGGTCGTGGGGCTTGCCGTGTTCACCCCCGGCGGCGTGATTGCGCCCGGCCAGAAGCTGATGGATGTGGTGCCGGAACGGGCGCCGGTTCTGGTTCAGGCACGCATCGCACCCGATGATGCCGATGATTTGCGAGTGGGCCAGCGCACCCTGATCAAGTTCACCGGGCTGCATGAACGCGCACTGCCCGAACTCGAAGGCCGGCTGACCCGGCTTTCAGCCGACAATTTCATCGATGAGCGGACCGGCCAGAACTACTTCACCGCTGAAGTCGTAATCCCGGCCGACCAGTTGCGGCTGATCGGCCAGACGCTCGGCCATGAGTTCGTGCTGCGGCCGGGCCTCCCGGTGCAAGTGCTCATCCCGCTGCGCAAGCGGAGCGCGCTAGACTATTTGATCGAGCCGCTCCGGGGCGTATTCTGGTCATCGCTGCGCGAACACTGAGGCTTTAGACGAGAAAGTCTCCCGTCGTGTGCAGCGCCGTCGTCGTGGCGGCATCGTCGATCAGGGCCTGATTGTAGAGCGCCCAAGCGTCCTTGATGAAGATCTGCTGGGTCTGTCCGCTCTCGTTGAGCAGGGCAATTTCCAGCGCCGTGGTGGTGCCCAATTGCCGTGCAGTCATCCCGCCCTGCTGGACGGCGTTAACCATGCCGCCCCACGACTGCACGACGAGGCTTCCGTCGGGAAGCACTGCGAGGCCCGTGTCGGCGGCAAACTTGCCCGCCCCGAAATTGCTGAAGACCAGTGTATCGGATTCGCCGAAATTAAGATCATAGACGCGGTCGTAGTCGCCCGTGCCTTCGATGTCCGCGCCCGAGAACTGGAACTTGTCTGAGCCCAGGCCGCCCGAAAGGTGATCGTCACCGCTGCCGCCAACGAGCGTGTCGTTAAACGTGCCGCCGCGAAGAAGGTCATTCCCGGCAAGGCCCAGCATCTCGGTGCCGACTTTGGGAATGCCGAGCGAATCATCGCCAGCCGTGCCGACGAGCTGGGGTGGCGGTGCTGGCGGCTCGACGTTGAGCGTGACCGCGCCGGTATCGGTGCCGCCGCGCCCGTCCGACACGATGTAATCAAATGCAGCCGCGCCGGAATAGCCGGCGGCGGGAGTGAACACGATCTGTCCGCTGGAAAGGTCGACCACGCCGCCAGCAGCGCCCGCGACCCCGGAAACCGTCAGCGCGTCAGCATCCGGGTCGGTGTCATTGGCGAGCAATTGCACCGTGTTCAGCGAGAACGCGGTGTTGTATTTTACCGCGAAAGTGCCGTCATTCGCAGCGACCGGCGCAGCATTGGCATCGGCGGCAAGCGCCTGCGTATAGGGCTGCCAGCCGTCCTTGATGAACAGCGTCTGCTTCTGCCCCGATGCGTTGGTAAGTGAAAGTTCCATCGCCGTGGTCGTGCCAAGCTGCTTGGCAGCCGCAGCGCCCTGCTGAACCATGTTGACCAGCCCGGCCCAGGAATCGACCACGGCGCTGCCGTCTGACAGCACCGTCAGGCCGAGGTCCGCGCTGAACTTTCCGGCCCCATATGCGCCGAACAGCAGGGTGTCACCCTCGGCAAAGTTCAGGTCATAGAGCCGGTCGTAGTCGCTGGTGCCCTCGATATCGTTGCCGAAGAACTTGAGGCGGTCGGCCCCCGTCCCGCCCGAGAGGTGATCGTCACCGCTGCCGCCGACAAGAACGTCATTCAGCGTGCTGCCGCGCAAGGTATCGGTTCCTGCAAGCCCCAGCATTTCGGTTGCGACCTTGGGCACGGGCGGCGAATCGTTCCCGCTGGTCCCGAGATATTGCGGCAAAGGCGGCGGGGCCGCGACATTGAGCGAAACCGTCGCCGTATCGGTGCCGCCGTGCCCGTCCGCGATGCTGTAATTGAACGACGCAGTGCCGATATAGCCGCTGGTGGGCGTGAACACGATCTGCCCGCCGGACAGTGTGACCGTCCCGCCGCTGACGCCTGAAAGGCCGGTGATCGTCAGGGCGTCCGCGTCGGCGTCGGCATCATTGCCGAGCAATTGCGCGATAGTGAGGATCAACGCCGTGTTGTTCTGCACGGTGAACGTGCCGTCATTGACGGCATTTGGCGCATCGTTGGGATCGGCTGCGGCCGCCTGACTGTAAACGGTCCAGCCGTCCTTGACGAACAGCGTCTCCTTCTGGCCCGCGGCATTCGTGAGGGTCAGCTCAAGGGCTGTCGTGGTGCCAAGCTGCCGCGCAGAAATCGCACCCTGCTGCACCAGATTCACCACGCCGGCCCAGGACTGGATGATCACGCTGCCATCGGGCAAAACGCTGACCCCGCCATCTACGGCGAATTTGGCTGTACCGAAACCGGTCAGGGCAATGGTGTCACCTTCGGCGAAGTTGAGGTCATAAAGGCGGTCGTAGTCGCTCGTCCCTTCGATATCGGTGCCAAAGAAGCGATACTGGTCGCCCCCTGTCCCGCCGGAAAGGTGATCGTCGCCGCTGCCGCCGACCAGCACGTCGGCATAAACGCTCCCGCGCAGTACATCACTTCCTGCGAGACCGAGCATCTCGGTCGCCACCTTGGGCACAGGCGGCGAATCGTTGCCGGTTGTGCCGACATATTGCGGCAGCTGAGATCCGCTGGCCACGTTGAGCGCGACACTTGCCGTGTCCGTGCCGCCCTTCCCGTCCGAAATCGAATAGGTGAACGAAGCCGCCCCCGAATAGCCGCTCGACGGCGTGAAGACGATCTGGCCGCTGGACAGCGCGACCGAACCACCAGTCGCATTGCCCACGCCGGTAACCGTCAGCGCATTGCCGTCAGGATCGGTATCGTTGGCGAGCAGCTGCGCGGCTGTCAGCGACAGCGCCGTGTTGTAAGCCACGGCGAATGCACCGTCGTTCACCGCATCGGGCGCGCGGTTGGCAGGCGGGGTGCCGCCGACGGTGATCGAAACTTTTGCGGTATCGACCAGCCCATGCCCGTCGGACAGGGTATAGACGAACGACGCCGCGCCGGTGAAGCCCGCCGCCGGGGTGAACACGATGTTGCTGCCTACCCGCGCGACGGTGCCGTTGAGTGCGCTCGACAGGGCCGGAATGCTCAGGACATTGCCGTCCTGATCGTGATCGTTGCCGAGCAGGCTGGCGAGCGGGATGGTGAGCGCGGTGCCGGCGGCGGTGGCGAGGCCTGCATCATCGACCGCATCGGGCGCATGGTTGATCGGCGGCCCGCCGAGGTAGGAATAATCGCGCACCGAGGTCTGCGAAATGCGGATCGTGCCATCTACGGACGCGCCCGCCGCCAGCGAGATCACGATCTGGAACTGCGCCGTCTTGGGCACTTGCGCCACTTCGAGTTCCGGCGTGGCGAAAGGCAGTTTGAGGCCATCGCTGCCGGGCAGATTAAACCCTGGAACGCCGCCGATCATGCCGCGCACCATCGACGATGACCCGTCGTTGTTGACGACGAACAGCACGGGCGAAACGGAAATCACGCCGGTCAGGCCCGGATCGACTTCGACCACTGCCGCGCCGCGCACCATGTCGCCCTGCTGAAGGCTGGACACTGGAACGCTGACCCACAGCGTGATCGTGGCAGGGCTGCCGCTGGACGTGCCGGACAGATGCACGACCTGCTCGGCGAGGCCGGTGTCGGTCAGGTCCTTGCTGACTTGCGCGGTTACGCCGGTGGCGCCGGTCGAGGCATTGATGTTCCAGCCTGCGGCGAGATCGCCCGTGATGCCGTTGCCGAGCTTGCCGCCGGTGCCTTCGAGCATCGGGTTGGCAATGAGGATGCCATTGGGATTGGAGGGCGAATAGAGATCGGCATTGCTGGTCGGCAGGCCGATGCGGTCATGCGCATCGGGATGGTCGGCCAGCATCGCGTCGGCAATCGCCTTGCCGAGGATGACGTTGCCGGCTGCGGTCAGATGGACCCCATCGTAGAAATAGTCCGGATTGGGCAGATAGTTGTTGTTCGGATCGGCGAGCTTGTCCCACACATCGACCGGCGTGATCCATGGCCGGTTGAGCTGGGCGCCATTGGGATCGTTCAGCCACTGATGCAGCGCGAAATGCTCGAGGTAGCTTGACGTGCGCGGGGCTTCCGTGACGAGATAGACCTGCTTGCCCGCAGCGCCCAGCTCGTCGAGCATTTTGCCGATCTGCGCTTTTCGCTGGTCCAGCGTGAAGCTGCCGTAGCCGTAAGCCTGTGAATTGAGGCCGATCAGCAGGATCGCGATCGGCGCTTCGGACTGCGCATAGTTCGTGAAGAGCGTCTGCCACTCCGAATTTGTCGCACCATTGATCGCGTAGTTGCCGTGCGGCACTAGTTCGAACGCCTGATTGGTGAACGCTTCCACCCATCCGGAATAGCCGGTGATGGTGGTCGCATCCTGCCCGCTGCCAGTGCTGCTAAGCGTGCGGCTGTCACCATAGATGACGAACTGGTAAGGGAGCTCTGGCAAATTTTTTCTTCCGTATCAGTTGTTAGGTCGTTGGACTCGTAATTTCATATTTATATGGGATAATACTGCAGGCGTAAAAACTTATTCGCGATGACGATATTCAGAACTGGAGCCCGACAATCCAAGCCATCCGGATCACATCACAGAAATCGCCTACGCTCCTCGTGCTGTAAGAGCAGCCTCCCACGGCAATAGGGCCATTGGCAGTCAGCTTGCTCGACAGTGGTCGCGAAGGACTCAAGCAATTCTGCGCCTCGATCTAATCTTAGAACGCCTGTAAAGCCTGCTGCTGTCAAACCATAAGAGCGAAAAATTGGGGGTTTGTGACGTGACCCCCAGCTTTCCTCCAGCCGGGATTAGAGCCGAGCCGCTTTTGATCCGACACCATTCTCTGGATCATCCGGGGTTAGAGTTTCCCGGCCAGGGTCACGGTGACGGGCTGGGTGCGTCACCGGGATTCATCAGCGTGATCGGGGACTTGTTGCCGATGGCACCGTGCGGCCGATCCTCGTTGTAATATTTGCGCCACTTCTCCAACTTTTCGCGGGCATCTGCAAGCGTCAGGAACCAGTGGGTGTTCAGGCACTCGGCCCGGAACCGCCCGTTGAACGCTTCGATGTAGGCATTATCGGTGGGTTTGCCGGGTCGGCTGAAGTCGAGCGTGACGTCGTTCGCGTACGCCCATAGGTCCAGGTCCCGGCTGATGAACTCGGAGCCCTGGTCGACCCGGATTGTCTTCGGGTAGCCAACCGCGGCGCAAGTCGCCTCAAGGGTCTGAACGACGTCCTCACCGCGGTAGCTGAACCGCGGATCGATCACCGGCGAGAACCGCGAGAACGTGTCGACCACCGTCAGGACGCGGATCTTGCGGCCCGTTGCCAATTGGTCATGGGCGAAGTCCATGGCCCATACATCATTGACGCGGGAGGCCGCGCAGCGGTCTTCCCTCAACTTTGCCTTCACCCTGCGCTTGGGCGTCTTGTTGCGCAGCTGAAGGCCCAACTCGTTGTAAATCCTGTGCGTTCGTTTCATGTTGATCTCCCAGCCTTCGCGGCGAAGAAGAACGTGGACGCGACGATAGCCATAGCGGACACGCGTCTCGCAGATCTCCCGGATGCGGGCTTCAATGCCGGCCTGCTCGCGGCGGCGGGATTTGTAGTGGTACGTCGAGGTGTCCATCTCCTGTACCCGGCAAGCCCGGCGGATCGACACACCCCAGTCACTGCGAACCCCGTTCACCAGCTCGCGTTTGCGAACAGGCCTCACAGTTTTCGGCGGATGACGTCCTGCAGCATCTCCTTGTCGAGCGAGAGGTCCGCCACGAGCTTGCGCAGCTTCGCGTTCTTGTCCTCGAGCTGCTTCAGCCGCCGCATGTCCGGCGGCAGCATGCCGTCATACTTCTTCTTCCAGTTGAAGTAGGTCGCCTGGCTGATCCCTGCCTTGCGGCAGATGTCCGCCACGGGAACGCCGTCTGCCCCCAGCTTCAGAATGAACGCCTTCTGGGCGTCTGAGAATCTGGATGCCTTCATGGTCCTTCGCTCCTCCCAGCCAACGGGAGATTACGGCGAAAAACTCTAACTCCAAGCGATCCAGTTTTCCGGGACCAGATCACATGGCGCCGCACGGCGCACGAGGTGTTGTTCGTGACCGCAGGTATTTCCCAGCAGTTGAAATAGCGCGATAGCGCGTCCGAATGATACAGAACCCGTGTTCAGCGTCCAAGCCGGTGGATGAAAGACAGGGCGCAAACACCTAAATGCGGGCAATTTTGATGGGAAATCTCAAAACCATGAATTTAGGAAAAGAGATAAGCTGACTGCGACCGATCACCATTATTCCATTCACTGCATCACTCCGCTATCCAATCTCCATTGACCGACCAGCACATTGTGCTGCAATGCACCATCAAGACCGCTCGCTGTCAAAGGTGGAATTCTCAGAGAGTTTGGCAGGCTGAGAGGTAAGAAGAGGGATTTTGGTTTGATGGCACGCAAAGGGGTGATACTTGCAGGAGGCTCCGGCACGCGATTGTACCCTCTGACGCGAGGGGTCTCGAAGCAGCTCATGCCTGTGTTCGACAAGCCGATGATCTATTACCCGTTGAGCACGCTCATGCTCGCCGGCATCCGCGACATCCTGATCATCACCACGCCCGAAGACGCAGTGCAGTTCCAGCGCGTCCTGGGCGACGGCTCGGCGTTCGGCATTTCGCTGTCCTATGCGGTCCAGCCCACGCCCGATGGCCTTGCGCAAGCCTTTCACATCGGTGCCGATTTCGTCGGCGCAAGCCCCAGCGCGCTCGTGCTGGGTGACAACATCTTCTATGGCCACGGCCTGCCGCAATTGCTCAAGAACGCGAATGACCGGACCGATGGGGCCAGCGTCTTCGCCTACCGGGTCAACAATCCCGAGGCTTACGGCGTGGTCGCGTTTGACGACGCTGGCCGGGCCAAGTCGATTGAGGAAAAGCCTCTGCAGCCGCAGTCGAACTATGCGGTGACTGGCCTGTATTTCTACGACAACACGGTTGTCGACCGCGCCCGCGATCTCAAGCCGTCGCCACGCGGCGAACTGGAAATCACCGATCTCAACCGTCTGTACATGGACGAGGACCAGCTTTCGGTCGAGATCATGGGGCGCGGCTATGCCTGGCTCGATACCGGCACGCACGGCTCGCTGCTTGATGCTGCGGCCTATGTGCGCATCACCGAAGAGCGGCAGGGGCTGAAGATCTGCTGCCCGGAAGAAATAGCCTGGCGGCAGGGCTTCATCACCGATGGCGAGCTTGAGGCGATTGCCCAGCCGCTCCGCAAGTCCGGTTACGGCGAGTATCTGCTGCAACTTCTGACACAGAAGGGTCCGCTGTGAACATTATCGAATGCGATATTCAGGGGCCGCTGATCATCGAGCCCCGCGTGTTCGGTGATGAACGCGGGTTCTTTTTCGAAAGCTGGAACGAAGCCGGTTTTGCAGCTGCTGGGCTCGACCTGAAGTTCGTGCAGGACAACCACAGCCGCTCGCAGAAGGGCGTGCTGCGCGGCATGCACTTCCAGAACCCCGGTCCGCAGGGCAAGCTGGTTCGTGTGGCCAGCGGCGCGGTGTTCGATGTGGCGGTGGACTTGCGTCGCTCGTCGCCTGACTTCGGCAAATGGACCGGCGTTGTGCTTTCGGCAGAAAACAAGCGCATGTTCTGGGTGCCGGAAGGCTTCGCCCACGGCTTCCTGACGCTCGAAGACAACACCGACTTCCTCTACAAGTGCACCGCGCCTTATGCGCCGCAGTTTGAAGGCAGTCTTGCCTGGAACGATCCGGCAGTCGGCATCGAGTGGCCGCTGGACGGTATCGAGCCAAAGCTCTCGGCCAAGGACGCGACCGGCCTTTCGCTTGACCAAGTGACGGCGTTTCCGTGAAGGCGCTCGTCACCGGAGTAAACGGGCAGGTCGGCAAGGCCCTGCTTGCCACTGCGCCCGAAGGCTGGACTTGCGTGGCGCTCGACCGCGCCGCGCTCGACCTTTCTGATGCCACCGCCATTGCGCGGCTGGTTGAGGCAGAGCGCCCCGATCTGGTCCTCAATGCCGCAGCCTATACCGCAGTGGACAAGGCGGAAAGCGAGCCCGACCTTGCCCATGCGATCAATGGCAGCGCGCCGGGTGCTTTCGCTGCTGCGCTGGGCCTTACCGGCGGACGACTGGTACATGTGTCCACGGACTTCGTGTTCGACGGGACGTCAGGGCAGGGCTACCAGCCGGGCGATCCGCGCAATCCGCAATCGGTCTATGGCGCGAGCAAGGCGGCGGGCGAACTCGCCGCTGGCGAAGATGCCATCATCGTGCGCACCAGTTGGGTCTATGCTGCAGGCGGCGCGAACTTCGTGCGGACCATGCTCCGCCTGATGCGTGAGCGCGATACATTGAACGTCGTCGCCGACCAGATCGGATCGCCGACGTGGGCGACAGGCCTTGCCCGCACGCTTTGGGGCCTTGCGCTCGCAGACAAGACGGGCATTTACCACCACCGTGATGCCGGCGTTGCCAGCTGGTACGATTTCGCGGTCGCCATTGCCGAAGAGGCGCACAGCCTCGGTCTGTTGGCGCGCGTGCCGCGGATCGTTCCCATCGCCACGGCGGACTACCCCACACCTGCCCGCAGACCATCGTTCTCGGTCCTGGACGTCAGCGCCACCCGCGCTGCGCTCGGTGACGAGGCCGTTCACTGGCGCACCAACCTGCGAACCATGCTCGAAGAGGAAAAGGCACTTGGCTAATCTGCTCGTCACCGGCGGCGCCGGGTTTATCGGCGGAAACTTTGTCCATTACTGGGGCAAGACGCACCCGGACGATGCGATCATCGTGCTCGATTGTCTTACCTATGCCGGCAACCGCTCGACCATCGAGGGCGTTGAGCAGGCCGAACTCGTTGTGGGCGATATCCGCGATACGGACTTGGTGGAAAGCCTGCTGCGCACGCGCAACGTGGCGAGGATCGTCCATTTCGCGGCGGAAAGCCATGTCGACCGCTCGATCACCGGGCCGGATGCATTCATCGACACCAATATCCTTGGCACCAACAGCCTGCTGAAAGCCGCGCGCAAGGTCTGGCTGGATGAAGGCACCGGCAAGCCCCATCGCTTCCATCATATCTCGACTGACGAGGTTTACGGCTCGCTTGGGCCCAGTGATCCGGCGTTTGCCGAAACGACGCAATACCAGCCGAACTCGCCCTATTCGGCGTCGAAGGCTGCGTCCGATCATCTCGTGCGCGCATATCACCACACTTATGGTCTCGACGTCACCACAACCAACTGCTCGAACAATTACGGGCCTTATCACTACCCTGAAAAGCTGATCCCGCTGTTCATGCTCAATGCGCTCTCGGGCAAGCCGCTGCCGATCTATGGCGACGGCATGAACGTGCGCGACTGGCTCTATGTCGAAGACCACTGCCGCGGCATCGAGGCGGCTCTGAACAATGGTAAGCCGGGCGAAACCTACAACATCGGCGGCGGCGAGGAATTGCCGAACATGGCGGTGATCGACCGGATCTGCGCCGAAGTCGACCGTGCCTTCGCCGAGATCGAAGGCCTGGCCGAACGCTATCCTGATGCGCCTGCCGCAAAGGGCCGTCCGACCAGCGAGCTCAAGACCTTCGTCGAAGACCGCAAGGGCCACGACCGCCGCTACGCCATCGACGAGACCAAGGCCCGCGCCGAGATCGGCTACGTGCCCCAACATGATTTCGAGAACGGCCTGCGCGGCACACTGCGCTGGTACCTCGACAACGAAGCGTGGTGGCAGCCGCTGCTTTCACGCGGAGCATGAGCGAACTGTCACCGCTTTCTCCGGGAGTTTGAGCGTGGGTCAGCCAGGTAGAACAGCCGAAACCAATGCACTGATCGGCAAGCCAATCGGTCAGTATCTTGGCGGGCGTGACAACAATCTCAACCTGATCCGCATTGTTGCGGCATCGGCGGTGCTGGTGTCGCACGCCTATGCTCTCACGTCTGGGCAGGAAATGAGCGAGCCGTTCCGGGCTGCGACCGGCTTGTCGCTGGGGCAGTTTGCCGTGGCGATCTTTTTCGGCATGTCTGGCCTGCTGATCGCGCGCAGCTTTGACCGGCGCCAATCGCTGGCCCATTTCGTAAGCGCGCGTTTCCTGCGGCTGTGGCCCGCCTTGGCCGTGGTGCTGACGCTTACCGCTTTCGCGCTGGGCCCGGTGATGACGTCGCAGGGTGCAAGTGAATATCTGCGGTCCACCCAGACGCTGGCCTATGTCCCGCGCAACCTCAGCCTGTATTTCCGCGACGATGCCCTGCCGGGCGTATTCGCCGCAAACCCCTATGGTGCCGCCACGAACGGGAGTCTGTGGAGCCTGTTCTACGAGGTGGCATGCTATGGCGGTGTCGTGGCGCTCGGGTATCTGGGAGGGCTGCGCAAAACTTGGATGTTCGGCCTGTTCCTTGCCTTTGTCGTCGCGGGGCACGTCTGGTCGGTCATCGCATCGCCTGCAAGCGGCGTTGCCTATCGCCTTGATGTGATGGGGTTCGTCGGCTTCCCGTTTGCGCTCGGCATGGCGGCCTATGTGTGGAGGGACCGGCTTTCGCTGGGTCTTGCCGGAATCGCGCTTGTCTGGGTGCTCGTGGCCCTGCTGCTGGACACAGTGTGGCTTGGCTCGGCGATCATGCTGGCGCTGGTCTACACCTGCCTGTGGCTGGCCTTCGTGCCAAAAGGCGCGGTGCTCGCCTACAATCGGCTCGGGGATTTCTCTTACGGCGTCTATATCTTCGCCTATCCCGCGCAGCAGACCCTTGTAGCGCTCTGGCCCGGCCACGGACCGGCGGTCAACATGGCGGCAAGCGGCGCGATTACACTCATACTTGCAATCGCGTCATGGCATCTGGTCGAGAAGCGCGCGCTGGCGCTTGCACGGCCTGCGGGAGATCGGCTTGCCGGGATGTTCAAAGGCAAGGACGAATCCGCCACGCCGCTCGCGGGTTGATCAGGCCGCAACCGGCTTGGCAGGATTCCCCATCATGTGGCTTCCGTCGGGCACATCACGGTTGACCACCGAGCCGGGCTCGATGATGCAGTTTGCCCCGATGGTAACGCCCGGCATGATGATCGTGCGCGCGCCGATGCGGGTGCCTTCGCCAATCCGCGTGTCGAGGTAGACGCCGCGCGTCATGTCATGGGTGAGGACAACCGCCTGATGGTCGATCACGCAACCGGCGGCGATGTGGATGCCCTTGGGCCAGGTGCGATCAATCAGAGCGGTCGGCGCGATCCACGCCGAGCGGTGGATGTCCATCTGCCACAAGCGGGTCTGGATCAGCCGTTGCCACTTTTGCTGCAATGTCGTGCTGCGGGAAGGTAATGCTGGCGCGCTGGTCATGGTCCATGCAATAAATGAACGTCTTCGCAGTAGCAACATGACTTTGGCCGTGCAGGGAGAACCAGTTTGCGGAGCCTGAACAAGCTTCTCAAGATCCGGCGGATTGTGCTGGATTTGCGCCGCGCCTGGCTGGTAAGGACCAAGGGCGTGAACATCCACCCCGGCGCCAGTATTTCCCTCTCGGCGACCCTTGTCGGTGGAGCGCCCGGCTCGATCACGGTCGAAGACGGCACGCTTGTGGCGTTCAAGACATTGCTGATTGCAACTACGCCCGAAGGAGTCGTCAAGCCGATCCATATCGGCAAGAATTGCTTCATCGGAGGTGGATCGGTGATCCTGCCGGGAGTCACCATCGGCGATGAATGTATTGTCGGCAGCGGCGCGATCGTGACCGAAGACGTGCCGCCGCAATGCGCCGTCGGCGGAAATCCTGCACGTATCCTGCGGAAGGAGATCGAGGTCGAGCGCTATGGGCGTTTCATCTACGCCGAGCAGAACCAGAAGCTGTATTATCCCGAATGATCATGCCTTCTCCCGGCGGGCAGCAAGGATCGCTGGGGCGCTTCTGCTTCCAGCAGCCATAGCCAGCATTGCTCTTCGCAACGAAATCCCAGGCTGGCGGTTGGGAGGTGCCAACGCCGTCCTCCACCCGCCATTGGCCTCTGCTGGAACGTTCCCCATCCGGCTTGACCGTCACGGGACCATCGTCTTGCTCGGCGACAGCAATGTCTCGGGCAGCCGCGTAGGAGGCCGTGATGTGGCATTCCCAGCCCTGCTCGATGTGCCTCGGACGGCAGGCATCGATGTCGTGAATTTAGGTCGCGGCGGAGGAACTGTGCCGGACCGCGTCATGGCGACGAGCGCATCCGTCCCGCCGCAACTGGTGATCATCATGTTCGGCACCAATGATGCCGCGCCTCGCTGGATCCTTGGGCGCCAGAAGGTGGTAGCGCCTGACCTCTATGCGGCGCGGCTGACGGCTATCGTTCGGTCGCATGCCGAGCAGGGCGCAAAGGTGCTGGTGCTGGCATCGCCCCCTGCGGGTTCGGTCGCCATGGATCGGAGGATAGCACCGTACCGGCTGGCCGCTCGAAACGTGGCGCTGCAGGCGGGCGCCCACTTTGCCGATCCCGCAGAGGCTTTCGCAGCGACGCGAATGAGGGCCGATCTGCAATACGATGGGCTACATCTCAGCGTAGCAGGTCAGGAACGGCTGGCGCGATGGCTGGATCAGCTATTGGCCGCAAGCTGACGTTTCCCGGTGCGGCGGAAATGGACTTGCGCCAGCAACCACAGGACGATGGAGAGAGCCAGATAAGCAGCATAAGCTGCAGCGTAGGCCTGCCCCACCGCGAGGATGGAATCGATCATGCCAAGGTGGATCGCGACGACGACCGTCGTCAGGCAAGCCAGTCGCGGCAGCAGTGTGGCATAGCCCAACTTGCGTGAAAGCAGTGTGTGGTTGAGCATGATGCCGCCCATGCGAAGCAACTCGCCGGAAACGAACCAGGGGACCGTCGCCGCTCCGGCCACGAACGCGCTGGTGAAGAACAGCTCCACAAGGTACGGCCAGAGGGGCTGCAGCAGGAACACCACGGCGATGCCGCAGGTGGGAAGTACGATAGCGGCGACGATCAAGGCCATGAATCGCCGCGAGAAGGCCGGCTCCTCCGACTGGTCCCACCGCGCCAGTGTCATACCGAGAAATGCATTTGCCAGCGAGGCTGCGAGGATGACGAAGAGCATGCCGGGTTGCACCAGCCCGACGCCCTCCTGTCCGAAGCGTGATGCGGTTTCGCTGCGCAGGAGAAGGATCGTTGCAGGTTCGAGCAGCAGCCCGGCCACGATCGGCAAAGCGATTGTCAGAATCGGCTTGCGGGCGGGCATTGCCTTGACGGCGGGCCAGTCCACAAGATCCTGCAGCTGCGGCCAGACGCCCCACGTTCCGGCAATGGCCAGCAATGCCGGCGTCATCAGCACATAGGCCATGAGATCGCGGACCCCGGCGAACAGCAGAATCGCGGCCAAGGCGAGATTGGCCGTACCTCCCGCAACAACTGCTTTGAACATGCGGCGCGAAAGACCAAGGCCAAGGTAGATGCCGCTCAGCGCGCGCCAGGCAGAAGCAAGGGCGGCGGCAAGGGCAAAGGCGATAGCGCCCGCCACAATGCTGGCCTCGGAATCTACGGTGAACAGGAAAAACGCCGTGGAAACCGGCAGTGCGATCAGCAGGGTCAACGCGAAGAGGCCAATCCCGCTCGAAACGATTTCACTCTGGGTGAAATCCGGGCGCTTGCGCGGCAACTCGCGATTGTAGGCATCGCACACGCCCATGCCGCCAACCACGGCCGCTGTTTCGATCAGGTTGTTGACCAGCGCGATCCAGCCGATCCCGGCTGGGCCGAAGAAGATCGCCAGAAGCTTGTTGCGGCCGAGCGTGAGCGCGAAGTTGGCAAGGTTCCCGCCGATCATCGCCAGTCCGCGTTTCACGTGCGGGAGATATGCCTTCACTGCTTCACGCCCTGGTTCCTGCCAATCTGCATGGTCGTGTACCGCCGCACCCCATCGGGCGGCGGCCGGTCACGCTTTGACGGCTGGCGCGCAATCGCAGCACCAGCCAAATCGCCGGGTCAGTCTGCCGGGGCAGACTTCCGCGTCATACGATAGACCGCAGGCGGCAGCCAATCACGCAGGAAATGATTCATGCGAACCTTGATGTCTTCCTTGTCGGGACTGTCCGGGCGCACCTTGAACACCGTGGTGCGCTTGGGAAGGGCAGCTATGCCATCCTCGTGCGCGGTGTAATAGTAGGTGGCGATCGACCTGCGGCCGCGCTCGGGCGGGGAGGCCAGCGGTTCGGGCTGGCCGTGGTAGCTGTCCAGCGAGGTGTTGAACACCACGGCGCGGCCGATTGTCGGCAGCACGCGGTGGCAGCACTTTTCCATCTTCTGGTCCCACAGTTCGAGATGGCCGCCAAATTCGTCAGGCCATTCATCGTTAAGGTAGACCAGCAAGTTGAGCCGGCGCTCGACCTTGAGCTTGGGGTGGATGTTGAAATCGGCGTGTACGCCAAGATGACCGCCAGTGCGAGTTTCGTGCAGGCCGCCACCCATGTAGTAAGGGTCCGCGATGAGGCCGTCGATGCCGGTCATGGCTTGCAGAAAGCGCAGAATGGCAGGGCTGTTCAACTCCATCACCAGATTGCGCAGGCTGCGTCCCGGAATTTCCGATGGGCGGAACTGATACTTCAGGCGTTCCTGTGCGCGGTCAAAGTAGTCATGCCCCGAAGTGTCGGGAAAACCGCCCAACAAGCCCTTCAGGAAATCCGGCGGCAGGAAATCGTCCATCACGATATGCGGGAACGGGTCTGCCGATTGGTATTTTTCAGCCAGGGATTTGCCTGCAGCAATACATTCTTCTTCGTCGAAATGAATGTAACCATCGGTTTCCCGCGGCGTAAGGATGGCCATCACCAATCGCTCCAAGTTGGACGAAACACGGTGAAGGTAGCAGATTGGTTCGCAGGTGCACAATGGCATGGATCAAAAATGACAATGCAAAAGCGCAGGCAACATCGCGGGTTCCAATTCAGGAACTCGGGTATGCCTGCGCTTGCAATGCCGGTCGGATTGCGACCGATTCTAGATCGTGACACCATTGGATGTGGCGATGCCCAGCACCGGAACGCCAAGGCCGCCCTCTGCCGCACTGCCGTCGTAGAGACTGCCTTTGTAATGGAAATTGAGTTCTTCTGCGGTCCCGTAGCTAAACGGCCCGCCCCTTAGATAGGTCAGTTTCAGACCGGCAGGCCATGCACCGGACGCCTTGGTGATCCTCACCGTATCACTTGAAGCTATAGTCGCCGTGAAACCGCTACGCGACCAGGTCGACCCGCCCGTGGTCGACAGTTCGAAGCCGTTTACGGGTCTGCCATCGGCGGTGCGCAGGGAACTTGCCGGATTGGGCAGCACGCAGCGAATCAGTATTTCGGTGCGCCCTGCATTGATCGTCACTTGCGCCGGGTCCATGTAAGGATTGCCGGGGCAGGGGCTCAGGCCGCGGGCACGTAGATAGGTTTCGCCGATGCGGTAGCCCAGACGATAAACGCCGTCGCGCAGCACCTGGCTTTCGTGAGGGCCTCCCAGATTTGTGTTGGGACCCACCGTCGTTCCGGCCGCCAGATTGTCGATTGCCATGTCGGTCACGGCCGGGCCGGCCACTGCAATGTCGGGATGGTCGTTGCACCATGCAATCTGACCGTCCTGCGCGTAGGAGCGGTTAAAGCCGAAATCGTCGGAATCGTTCGGCCCCGGGGCTGTGGTCGTGGCGCGGGAAGGCAGGCAGATGCCCAGTTTGTACCCGATCTGCTGCAGTGTTCCGTCAAACAGGGTGTGGTTGCCAACGTAGGGGCCGGTGCCTGACACGACCGCGTCGAGAATCAGGCGGTAGTCGAAGCCTGCATCGGCCGTATACCACTGCCAGATCGGCACGCGGTCACGCCCCGCCAGCGCGGCAACCTCTACGTCGATGGCCCATTGCCGTGCCGTGATGGTGTCATTGATCCAGTCCCGCGCGGATGTGCCGGGAATGGCGCAGTCGATCACTGCAATGGCTCTGCCGAGGTTGTGTTCGGCAATGCGCTCGGCGATCGCGGTTACACCGTTGTAGGCGTTGGTCATCTGCGGCTCGATCACGAACATCTGCGGTCTGGCGGCAGTGCTGAACCGCGCGACCGGACTGGTCGTCGTATCTGCGGGGTCAGATTTATCACCGAAGTATCCGCAGAAGCTGGCAATGCCGCTTGGCGCGAGCGCCACCCCTCCGGCATAGAGCATGATGTCTGACTGGCTCTGGCCAATCACGCTCAGCTTGTCGCCACAGCCGATGCGGCTGTTCATCCGGTGAACCACGGCGGGATCGCTTTCCGCCCAGAGTTCCAGACAACCCCAACCGGCGAAGCGCGGCAGCGTCAAGTTGACGCTCATTGCCGGCGCCACGCCATCGACAAGAAAACCAGGCACGATCGTCGTGCCGTTTTCCGCAACCACCCGCGCAAACAGCCCCCCGATCAGGCCCGCACTGCGGCCGGTCAGCGCGACCGATCCGTGCTCCTGCCCGTCAGGAGGGCAAAGCACATAGCCGTCAGGCAGCTTGTCGAAGGAAAGATGGCGCGCAGTGCTGGCGCGGGGGACTGTTCCGCCCGCCTTCAATGTTCCCTGCACGATGCCGGTGCCGGTCGAATCGCCGGGAAGGGCCGCAGACAATGCTGCCGTCGTCGCGCCGCCATTGCGGAAATCGCGGTGAAGGCGGAAAGCCGTGGCTGCGCCGAGAGTCTGGGCAATGTCAGCACCTTCGCAGATCGCCTGCCAGCGCGCATCGTCGCCGCCGTCGCCCAGAACGAAGCCGTGGAACGCGACGGCTCCGTCGAAGGCACCAACTGGCGCAGCGTATGTTGCGAGACTGCCTGCACTATTCGCCGCATCACCAAGGCAGATATGGGTCCCGGTAAGCGCGTTCAGGCTGTGCGTCGTACTGGTCTGAACGGTCCCGCTTATCTTGGCCTGGCCCGGCGCGTAGCTGGCAATGCTGTAGTTGCTCGCTCCGTCACAGCGCACGACGACTAGCTGCCAATTCCCGGAGCGTGTCTGAACGTCGACCGAAAGGTCGAGCAGGTCGCCGGTGCTGCCTTTCGAGCGCCAACGGAATTCGTCGTGGCGGGTGCCGTCGAAGTAATTATCGCCGTGGTGCACCAGACTGAACGTTGATGCCGTCGTGGCCACCGCATTGCCGAACACGCGGTATTCCCGGTTCAGGTTAGTCCGCTCGTGCGGAACCTGAACCATCATGAAAAACGCGCCCGCAGCGCCAGCGGGCAGCAACGGTGTTTGTACCACGTTGGTGTTGGGATAGGCGATTGACGCCTGGATGCCAGCGTATTGCCGGTTGAACGGTGGAAACTGAACCGAACCAAGCGCTGGGTGCGCAGGCTCGATCACCGCAGGTACGGCGAAACCTTCCGACCCGGCGCAGTCGCTGGCCCCGCGCTTTGTGCCGCTACGGTCCAGGGCAACAACGGGCACCTTGCGCGCGGCTTCAAGAGGGCCGCGAGCGCTGAATTTGCCGGTGCCGCTGTCAGCAAAGCTTTGCCCTTGCAAACCGCCCACCGTCGTCCCTGTGCCTATCGCTGCGCCGGTTGCGCCTTGCTGCAGATGATTGCCGACGATGCTTGAAGGGGGATTGCCCGCACCGGCCCAAAGAATGTCCCGCACGGCGTTGTTGGCGAAAAGACAATAGCCATCGGGTACATAAGCCTGATCGCCGCGCAGCCAGATCCCTTGGGACGCCCAGGTGTTGTGCGCGACGACCACATGGCTGTGCGCTCTTGCGAACTGGCTCAAAAGATAGGCGTTGTTGTTGTACGCCCCAGTTGTCAGCTTGTTGTCGAAGGCGTTGTTGAAAACGAGGTAATCCTTCGCTCCGCCGGTCCCGGTGATGAAGATATTCTGAGCGACGAGTCCAGTGCAGGAGTTGTTCGCCAGAATGCAGTTTTCCAGCATGCCCGTGTTGTTCTGCTGGAACCAGTCGGTATGCAGATCGAACATGGTCACCATCGTCAGCGGTGTGGATTTGACGCTTGTCGCTGCAAACCCCACGCCCTTGAGACCTGCCAGCGAAAGGGCGGCCGCGCGACGGGAATTGTCGAGCACGGTTGCCGTAAAGCCGACGCCAAGGCCATTGAGCCAGGCCGCGACGTCACTGACGAGATAGGTCCCGGCGAGCATGCTTGCTTCGCTGTTGCCAACCGTGAACGAGGCGGCGTTGCTGCCCCACGTCGCGGTCAGGGTGCGGCTCGAACTGTCGTTTCCGCCCGAGAGAGCAAGTGTGGCCGTGCTTTGCGCGCCACTATAGGCCACGGTGAGCGCCGGAGTGTCGACCGTCCAGCCGTCGCTGCTGTCCCAATCTTCAGTTACCGTATGAACGACACATGCCGCGTCGGTAACGGTGTCGCCATAACCGCCTCGCAGGATGCAGCCACGCACTAGGCTGGCGCCAACGCAGGCGCTCGAAACGGCGTTGAAGTCACATTCGGTGAACCACGCCGCGTCGCGGACGAAGTGGCTGAACGGACGAAGGCCGCTGCGCCACAATGCAGAACGCCCACCACTGTCGATCAGTGTCACACCGTCAAGCCAGTGCTGCCGGCCGGCCGCATTTTCGTGATAGATCGCCGAAACGTAGCGCGCGTTGATCGTGATGTTGCTGCCGACCAGTCGCAGGCCGTCCCATTTGGACCGCAACATGGAAGCTGATTCGGTTGTATAGGCGGTTTTGCCGATGGTGATCGGCACCGTTGCCCGGATCGTGCAGTAGCCCGCACCTTGATAGACGACCGAAAGCGCTCCCAGATCGTAGGTGCCACTTTCCGTTACGGTGATCCGCGGATTCTGGGCATTGGCCTGAACCAGATAGGTCAAGGCCGAGCCAATCGATTGATAGCGTGAGCCCGCCAGCACCGTCTGGCTCGGCGCGACCTGAATCTCGAGGTCATGTGCGTTCGCCTGCGGGCTGAACTGGCATGGGCCGATGACGCGGGATTGCATCGACACATCTTTGGGTACGGCCTCGAAATAGAGATGCGCGTGCCCCGACGTCGTCTTTTTCAGCACGACCCACCACCCGAGGTAAGACCGCGACACGCCATTGGCGTCGGCGAAAGTCTGGTAGGAAGGCGCGGCAATCTCGATCTTCGCGCCCTCGTAGTGGACGATCACTTTTTCGAGTCCAAGGTTGTCGATCAGGGTGCCGCCATTGTTCGCCCCGGCCATGACGCCGACCAGCAGTTCCTGCGTGAAATACTGGTTTGGCGGGGTTATAAGCCGCATGGCAGGCTTGGCGGTCGTGCGTACCGGGTCGACGGGCGGCTGCGTGAAACCGCTCCCGGCCGCGCCTGTCCAGAGCGGCCCCGGCCTGATGCTGCGCAATGGATTGGGGTTTCTGCCCGGACGCATTCTGCGCCGGCCAGAGCGGAAACCGAAGCCGAACCCGGGCATCACGCCAGGCCCACCAGATCGGCGGCAGTCGTGCCGGTCGCCAGAATGGCGCGCGCCCGCACATCCAGCATTCCGCCGTCGGGAAGATTGCGAAACGTCACGGGCGTGTCTCCGCGGAGCGGGATCAGCGAAAGGTCGCCGCCCTGACCAATGTAAATGGATTTCGTCACCACCGGCAATGGCGCCGTGTCATGGGGCGTAACGTAGAAGCAGTTTTGCGCAGGGGCCAGGGGGCTGTCGGTGGTCGATTGAAAAGGGTCCATGATGACAATCAGCTCCATTAGAACAAATAAGGAACATTTGCGCTATCATGGGCGCATATCTGTAGGAAAACGTTTTCTGTTCATGTTGCGCTGCACCCATTTCGGCTTGCAGCCCTGATGCAAATGCGGATAAGGGGTTGCCCTGAAGGAGATTGCGGAAAGACATGGCTTCGTCCAGCGTGCCTCTGACGGGCCGGCAGTCCCATCTGCCACCTCCCCGTACCGCAACTCCACGGTCTCAGGCGCTCGCTGCAGCACCGCTGGTTCCTATCGCATTGTTGTTCTATTCCACGCTCCTGCCACAGGAAGTGCGTGTTTCGCTCGCCGGTCAGGTGATCTACCCTTACCGCGCAGCCACGTTCATCCTCCTGCCATGGCTCATCAACCGAATCGTGACTGGGCGCCTGCCTTTCAGGGCTGCAGACTTGTGGATGCTGACAGGCGTTGCATGGATGGTTGTCTCGTTCGTGGCCTTTTATGGCATGGGTGAAGGCATCAGCCGTGGCGGCGCACTCGCGCTTGACGTTATCGCGCCTTACCTTATCGCCCGCGTCTGTGTTCGCAGCTTTGATGATCTGCGCCGCTTGCTGGTGATTGCAGCACCTGGCCTTTTCCTGGCTGGTGCAGGCATGATGGTCGAGAGTATCACTCATCGCCAACTCGTCAGGCCGATGGCAGCAGCGATCTTCGGCCCGCTGCCTTATTTCGAAAATGGTCAGGCCGTGGCGACGGCGAAAGACTTCAACGTCGTCCGGCTTGGACTGCTTCGCGCGGCCGGCCCGTTTTCGCATCCCATTCTTGCTGGTCTGTTCCTGGCCAGCGTCCTGCCGCTGTTCATCAATTCTGCGCTGATGAAATGGCCCCGCAAATTGGGCATCGCCGCTGGTCTCATGGCGATCTTCTCGGTCAGTTCGGCGGCCTTCCTCTCGTTCATCATCACCGGCGTCTTGTTGGGCTACGACTGGTTCCAGACGCAGGCGCGCGGCATCGGCTGGCGCTTCTTCATCTTCTGCCTGAGCGCGCTGATACTGATTGTCCAGGTCGGTTCACAGAACGGCGTGGTGCCGATTCTCGTCCGTTATACGCTTGATCCGGCTACCGGCTGGTTCCGCCAGTTGATCTGGGAATACGGCACGCGTTCGGTCGCAAAGCACCCGTGGTTCGGTATCGGGTTTACCGACTACGAACGCCTGCCGTGGATGATCAACAGCATCGACAATCACTGGCTGCTGCTTGCAGTCCGGCACGGCTACATCACGCCCATCTGCATCTTCCTGTCTTGTGTCGTCGGTATCTTCAGCCTGAGCCGCATGAGCGTGAGAGTGGCCGAAAAGGACCGCAAGTTCGCTGTTGGCATTTGCGTGGCGCTCACCGGTCTGGTTCTGTCGGGTTTCACCACTTCGTATTTCGGCGGTACGCTCACATGGTTTTCCATGTTGATTGCGACCACCCTTTCGCTGGGTGACATCAGGACACTTCGTGCAGGCCCGGCCATTCCGCGGGAACTACACGCTACGGCAACAGGCACCGCCACGTGATCGACAAGGACGCAACGATGGCGGACACAGGCGAAGTTGTGGTGCCAGATGTCACCGTTATCATGGTGAGCTACAACACTCGTGAACTGACGGTCACGGCGTTGGAAACCCTGTTCGCCAATGCGGGGGACGTCGCCATGCGGGTGGTGGTCTGGGACAATGACTCGCACGATGGCTCGGCGGACGCGATCGCGGCACGCTTCCCCGATCTTGAACTGATCCGCAGCGCCGAGAATGTCGGCTTTTCACGCGCCAACAATGCCATTGCAGAAACCGCGACGACGGATTGGCTGCTCCTCCTCAATCCCGACACCGAAACCTATCCCCGCGCGGTCGAAAACATTCTCGCCTTTGGCAAGGCTCATCCTGAAGCAGGGATCGTCGGGGGGCGCACCGTTTTTCCCGACGGCTCGCTCAACATCGCCTCGTGCTGGAACACCATGTCGTTGTGGAGCCTGTTCTGCTCGGCGACAGGGCTTGCCCGCGTCTTCGTCAATTCGCCCTTCTTCAATCGTGAAGGAATCGGCGGCTGGAAGCGGGACACCGTGCGGCAGGTCGATGTCGTGGTCGGCTGTTTCATGCTGGTCCCCACTGCCTTGTGGCGCAAGCTTGGTGGGTTCAGCCCGCGCTACTTCATGTACGGCGAAGAGCACGACCTGTGCCTCCGCGCGGCGCAGCTCGGTTACCGCCCGATGATTACGCCCGACGCGCAGATCATGCACCTTGTCGGTGCCGCCAGTGCCAAGCGCGAGGACAAGATTCTCCGCCTCATGCGGTCGAAAGCCACGCTGATCCGCGATCACTGGCAAGGCCTTCGGATCCCAGCCGGCATCGCCATGTTGTGGCTGTGGATCGCAGTCCGTCGCGCAGGCTCACTGGTCAAGGGCAAGGCAGAGGACAAGGCGCGATGGGCAGCCATTTGGGGCAAGCGCTCTGAATGGCTGAAGGGCTACTGATGCAGAGCGATCAGCCGCTGGCTCACAAGCAGCGTCTCGGCCGCGGAGCGAAGCTTCTACGGCTCATAGGAGCTACCTTTGACCCGCGCGCCTGGGCGCACCTGATCAAGCTGGTGAATTACTACAATTACAGCCACGTCGCCCCCATGCGGCGCATCCGGTTCGGCAGCAGCCCAAGCGTCAGCCCCGATGTCGTGTTCTCCAATCCTGAGCGGATCGAGATCGGCGACCGGGTGCGCATCGGCTCCCGCTGCCATATATGGGCGGGACCGGGCGAGGGACGCATCCGCATCGGCAGCGATGTGCTGTTTGGCCCTGAGGTCATGCTCACCGCCGCTACCTATCGCTACAATGACGGATCTCCCGTCAGCGATCAGGCGATGCGCGAAGGTGACATAGAAATCGGCAACGATGTCTGGCTGGCCACGCGCGCAGTCATTCTTCCTGGAACCCGCATCGGCGATGGTGCGATTATTGCCGCTGGTGCGGTCGTGAAGGGCGAAGTACCGGCAATGGCCATTGTGGCCGGAGCGCCCGCCAAGATCGTCGGTCAGCGCGAGATTGCCGTCTAGCGGCCAACTGTTCCGGCAGCTTTCAAGCCTGCAGCAAAGGCGTGTCCGATCGCCTCGCGGGTAAACCGCCGTGCTTCTGGACTTTCCTGCCACGCTGCCAATGCAGCCTTGATCCGGCCTTCTTCTGACGCGACATGCAGCATGGCTTTCGCAATGGCCGACGGGTCGTGGGCATCGACGCGGATGGCAAAGGGTGCGCCGTCGAAAAATCCATCTACCGCAGTGCCTGCGGGATAGATGATTGGCAGTCCTGCAAACAGGGCTTCGATGAAGACCAGCCCGAAGCTCTCACGCAGCGAGGGCATGACAAAGGCGGTCGCGGTCTTCATCCGGGCGCGCAAGGGATCGCGCCCCATAGGGCCTGCAAAGGTCAAGCCTTCTGCACCATTGGCAAGCGCCTCGCACTGGGCGACCTCTGCCGCGCTTCCGCCGCCGATGATGGTCAATGCAAGCGGCGCGCCTTGTTTGGCAGCGAGACGCATCGCGGCGGCCATCCCCGACAGGTTCTTCCGCGCATGATTCTTCAGATGGAACACCGAGACGAAACCGTCCCCGCCCACGGTCGGCGGTGTCGGTGCATCGAGGTCTGTCGGGCAAGGCAGCATGCACACCGGTCCCTGGCGCACGCCCAACTTGCCTTCCACCCGCTTCAACGCCCAGGGGGCGAAAGGAAAGACCATCGCCGCACCATGAAACACGCGTGCCAGTTCACCGCGCAAGTCAGGGCGCGCATCGATGATCTTGGTGTCGGTATCGCCCTGTATCGAGATTGCGTAGGGGATGCCTGTCAGGTCCGCAGCACGACGCACCGCGATTCCCTCGATTGCAAGCTTGTGCCCGACAATGAGATCTGGCTTGCGCTCCGACTGGTCGATCCGGCTAGCGATTTGTTCGCCAAGCTGGCGCAGCATCGCTGCGTGGTAGAGTCCTTTCGGCGGTGCGTCGTAGCGCATCGCGGCACCGTCCTCGAAAGGCTCGCTGGTTGTGTGCAATCGGGGTTTGCCTAGGCGGATCAGGGCGTCTGCCGCAAACGAAGCCATGGCAGGGCTGCGGCGATTCAAAGAAAGGACGTCGTGATCGAACTGCGTTCGGGTCAGCGCGATGAGCGTCTTGATGACCGGCGTCTTGAAGGAATCGATGCTGTCAGGGTAGTCGCCGCTGACATGCAGCACTTTGCTGACTTCCCCGAGAGTCCCTGGCAAGCTCGCCTCCCGCCATTGCGTCATTGGTGCCGGATATTTTGCATGAGCAAGGGCAATGCGCCTTGCCGCAGCGCGCGATCCGGCCGCAGGCGCTATGCCCCGCGACCGGATCAGATCGCCGCTCAATCCTCGGTCTTGGAGCCGTAGGAGTAGTAGTTGTAGATGTAGTCGTACGACAGGCCTGCTTCAGCCGACCGATACTTGGTCAGCACAGCACCGGCGATCCGGGCACCGGCATTGCGCAGGCGGCGGATGGCGGCCTTGGTCTGGCCAAACTGCGAACGGTTCGCTTCGACGATGAACACGACCCCGTCGACGTGGCGCGAAATCAGTGGCGCGTCAGCCAGGCCCATGACGGGCGAAGAGTCGATGATGATAAGCGAGTATTCGTCGCGGCAACGCGCAATGAAATCGCTGAGCAGCTGTGATGAGAGCAGTTCTACAGGGTTGGTCGGGATCGAGCCGATCGGGAGCACGTCGAGCGAATCGGGCGTGTTCTTGAGCAAAGCATCAGCGAGCGGCACATCGCCGAGCAGCACTTCGGCAAAACCGATGGAAGACCGCTTGGAACCGAACAAATGGGCAATTGTCGGCTTGCGCAAATCGGCATCGATCAGCAGCGTCTTCCGCCCCAGTTCCGCATACTTCTTGGCGATGACCGACGAAGTCAGCGACTTGCCTTCCGAGGGCTGGCTGCTGGTAATCTGGATTACGCGGTGATTGCCGGTAATCGCGAAGTCGATCGATGTGCGCAGCGACGAGTAGGATTCCATCAGCGAACTGAATGGATCCTGTGCCTGCTTGGTCACTTCCTCGCTGGACAGATATGGCGTAAAGCCGAGCAGCGGCACGCCGAGCTTGCGCTCGACATCGTCGCTTGACCGCAAGCGGTCGTCGAAGGCCTCGCGTAACACTGCCAGGATCACCGCCACTGCGACGCCCATGATGAGCGCGACGAGCATGTTCTTGATCAGATTCGGTGTGACCGGCGATCCAGGCTGGGTGGCCGCGTCAAGCTTCGAGATTGAGCCGCTGCGAACATTGGCTGCGGATGAGATCTGGTTGTAGCGTTCGAGCAGTGCGGCGAGCTGGGTGCGCAGCGCACCAGCCTCGCGGTCAAGCAGGTTGAAGCGCACGCGGCGATCCTGCTCGTCCAGGGTCTGATCCGAAACCTTGGTCAATTCTCCGGAAAGCGCCTGCTCCTGGCGCAATGCAATCTGATACTGGTCGCGGATCGAGTTCTTGATGTCCGATCCGAGACGATTTATTTGCGCGTCGAGCGAGGCAACTTGTGCCTTTGCTTCCTTCACCTGAGGATAACTGTCGCCATAGCGCTGGCGCAGTTCCGAAAGCTGGGTGATGACCTTACCGCGCTCGCTGTAAAGGTTCTGGATCGCGCTGTTCTGCTGAACTTCGGGCAGTTGCAGGGCTGGCATGCCAGAAACGGCGGCCCAACGCTGCTCAGTGGCAATTCGCTGTGCCCGAGCCTGGGTGTAGTTGCCGTTGACGCTGGCGAGATTGGCTACGGTGATCGTTGGCCCGGCGCTGCTGGCTCCAGCCTTGTCTCCCGACGCGGCAGCCAGAGGGCTGCTGACGATACGGTTCGACTTGGCGTATGCATTGGCCGCCATTTCGGCATCCTGCAACTTCGCGCTGATCTGGGCGATCTGCTCTTGCAGGTACTTCTGTGCATACGTGTTGGCTTCAAGCGCGCGGCGTACGTCTTCCTGCACGAAGTTATCGGCATAGGCATCTGCAATGACTTTCGCCATCGTCGGATCGCCAGAGCTGTAATTGATCGAAATGACACGGTTATCGATCGGAATATCGACCCCCACGCCGCCCTGAACCATGCCGGCTGCCATTTCGCGGCGCATCGTCTGCCACTGCTTTGCGGTGTATTCGGCTGGCTTGCCTTCGCTCACGGCCTTGCCGAGGAAGGCGTCGTTCTGGTCAAGCTTGAGTGAATCGACAACCCGGAAGGCCATGCGCTGGCTCATGATCACCGAGCCTTGCGTCTTCATGTACCGGTCGATTTCATTGGTCGCGATCGTCGGTGCAAGATCCTGCCCCTGCACGATGTTGGCGCCGTCGGGATCGATCCGGACGGTTGCGGTCGACTGGTAGATCGGCTTGGTGAGCAAGGTCGTCACCAGACCCAGCACCAGAGCTGCAAGAACGACGCCGGTCAGGATGATGCGCTGGCGGAACAGCAGGCCCCGGATCATCGAAAGGTTGATCAGGCCGGCTGGTTGCGAATGATCGGCCTCTCCCGCACCGGGAAGATACCTATCGGTCCATGAAGCCCTGTTGCTGGCAGCTTCTGTCATGCTTGCGTCAACTTTCTCATGCGATTTGCAAGGGGGCGCTTGGCGAATAGCCTGACGGTCACAGGTTTGTGAACAGCGCGAAGGCGGGCAAGGTCTTGAGCAGATCCTGCCAGAATACCGACAGGCCGGATGTGCCGACCACGACGCGATCGCTCGGTTGAAGCACCGGGTCCATCATCGTGCCGGACCTGACTGCCGCATAGTCGAACTTGGCCACTGACATCCCGCCCACCGTCTGGCGGAAAACGACCACGTCCTTCAGCTTTGCGGTTCGGTTCGGTCCGGCCGCGAGCGAAATGGCACCCGAGAGCCGCGTGCCGGGCTTGAACGGATACATGCCCGGCTTTTCGACCGATCCTTCGACCGTCACCACGTGTGAGCCGAACTGCATGATGTTCACGCTGACGTTCGGGCTGACGAGCGATGACGCAAGTTTGTTGCGCACTTCCTGTTCCAGCTGACGTGTCGTCATGCCGTCAACCTTGATCGCACCGGCCAGGGGCAGCGACAGCATACCGTCGGCACCGATGGGCACGCTTTCGACCGAGAGGTCAGGCTCGCGGAATACGGTGACTGACACAACATCGGAGGGGCGCAGCAAGTAGTCTGCAGGCTCTGTCGCCGAATATCCGTCCTGCCCATAGGCGGCTACAGGCGTTGAATCGACCAGCCCAATCTTTGCGCCCGGCGATGAGGAGCAGCCGGCAAGGGTAGCGGCGGAAACCGCCAGCAGTACCAACGGCGCGATTTTCAAGGGATTATTCCTGATCATACTGTAGAACACCCTGTGTTGATACGTATTTGGGCATAGACATCGCCTTTGTCGAGCGCAACCCTGCATAGGGTTTCGTGCTGCAATGCAAAATGGGCAAGAGCGGAACTGGACCCTGCTGCCATCGCACGATAATGGGAGTCTTTCAGGCGGTCGTGGCGCAGCAAAGCCTCGGCATCGCTACGAATGAGCAGATGCGAAAGACTCTTATGCCGATGACCATGTCCGTCTTCAGCCTTGCCGCAAGCGCTGTCTATCTTGTCGTTGGCGGGCAGTGCCTCTGGACTGGACTTGCCGCGCGCCGGCTTGGTCGCCCAGGAAGCGAGGCTGCGTGGTGGAGCGGTCTTGCCGTGCTTTTCGTGGCGCTTTTTGCCTGGCGCGTGACCGGGGTCGAAGAGAGCATGCGCACAGTGCTGCGCGGCATGCTGCGGGCCGATGGCGACTATGGCGCGCGACAGGAGCTGCAGGGGCCGCTGAGTGCTGCGGCGGTGCTTGCGGCGTCGCTGATGATCTTCCTCGGCTGGCGCGTATACGCCCGCACCCGTACAGGTTCGTTGACCCGGCTGGTCGCCGTTGCGCGGCTGGCGATGATCGGGCTCGTCGGTCTTGTCGCGCTGCGCCTGATATCCCTGCACGTTGCCGATAAACTGCTCTATGGTCCGGCGCACCTGAACTGGTTGATCGACATTGGTTGCACGCTGGTCATCGGCCTTTGCGCATTTCGCTACGCTCACCTGCCGACGCGGCGACGCTGAGCAGCCCGCCAGCCTTGGCGCTGCGGGACGATGACCGGGAGCGGCCTTACGCATCAAGGCGCAAGGCCTTGCGGTAGGCCGAGATCAGCGGCGTGATCTGGTGGCCCCAGTTCAGTTCGGTCTCGACCCGGCGCCGACCAGACGCGCCCATTGCTGCGCAGCGCTGCGGGTCCTCGATCAGCTCGATGATCTTTTCGGCGAAGTCCACCGGATCGTTGGCCTTGGCATAGAGCGACGCGTCCTGCGCCGAAAAGCGCCCTTCGGTAACGTCGAACTGCACCATTGCCTTTTCGAGCGACATGTATTCCATGATCTTGTTCATGGTCGACTTGTCGTTCATCGCATTGACGCGATCAGGGTTCACGCCGACGTCCATGGTCGAGAGAACTTCGAACAGATCCTGGTCGGGCGCGCGGCCGGTAAAATGGACATAGTCCGCAAGGCCCTTCTGGCCGACCATCTCCTTGAGCTTGGCGAGGCTCGGGCCGCCGCCGACGAGGCAGAACTGGATGTCCTGCCGACCCTTGATCCGGACGATATGCTCGACCGAATCGATCAGCAGATCAATCCCTTCCTGATCGCCCATCACGCCGACATAGCCGACAAGATAGCGCCGACCGTTCTTCCAGCTTTCGACCGGGGGCACGCGCTTCAGACGGCTGAGGTCCGGCCCCGAGCGCACGACGAAAACCTTGTCCGGATCCATGCCGCCGCGTTCGATCGCGATCTTGCGGTAGGACTGGTTGGTCGCCATCGAGACGTCTGCGGCCTTGAACGTCAGCTTCTCGAACAGCACCATCAGCTTCCAGAAGAAGCCGCGCTTGTCGAACTTGGCTTCGTATAACTCGGGATTGATGTCGTGGTGGTCGAAAATGTACTTCACGCCCAGCAGCTTGAACGGCAGCGCCACCAGAAAGATCAGGTCAGGCGGATTGCAGCCCTGGATCACGTCGATCCCGCGCGTGAAGTAGATCTTCCATGCCAGAACCGTTTCCCAGAACAGCGCCGCGCCATATTCCAGCAGGAAGCCCAGCGCTCCGCTTGCCTCAATCGGCAGTGGGTGGCGGTGGATGTCGATCCCGTCGATGACCTCGAAGCGCTTTTCGTAGCCCTTGCCCGTCGGGCAGATGATCGAAACCAGTGCGCCCGCCGCCTTGAGCGTCCGCGCCTCCTGCCACACCCGCCGGTCGAACGGCAAAGGCAGGTTTTCGACCACGATCAGGACTTTCTTGCCTGCCAGCGGAGAGCCGGGAATTTCCGTCGGGAACTCAAAGTCCCCGGCTGCAACCGGCATGGTCATGCAATAGCGCTCACGTCGACGATGCGGGCGGCGCCAAGGTCAAGGTCTTTGATCAGTCTGTTAGTCGATACCACGACGGCATAGTCGCGGGTTTCGGCAGTCGCCTTGTCGACCAGCAATCCGTCGATCGAAGGCAGGATCGCATAAGCGTAGCCAAGGTTCTGCCCGACGAGACTCTCAGGTTTCAGCTGCGGATCGTAGATGTCGAGCGCGTATCCGGCATCGAGCAGCTTGCGCGCCATGTCCACCGCCGGGCTTTCACGCAAGTCGTCGGTGTCGGCCTTGAATGCCAGCCCGACCAGCAGGACCCGTCCGCCGGGCGCGACGCCCTTGGTCACGTGAAGAAACTGGTGATGCTTGTGCGCGTCATTGCTGCGCAGCAATGAGTCGAACAGATGCGTCTGCGATCCGGTATCGGCCGCAATATGCTGCAGGGCGCGCACGTCCTTGGGCAGACATGATCCACCGAACGGTCCGCCGGGACGGGTGTAATAAGGCGAGATATTGAGCTTGGTGTCGGAAACGAAGATCTGGTGGACCTGCCGCGCAGAAATGCCGATGTTCTGGCATACCCGGCCAACCTCGTTAGCGAACGCTACCTTGACGGCGTGCCAGGTGTTGTCGACGAACTTGGTGATCTCGGCTTCGCGAATGCCGACATGGAAGATCGGTGCCTCAATCCCCTCGTGCAGCGCAACCATCTTTTCCGATGGCGTGCCGTCAATCGTGCCAAGCACGATCTTGGGCGGGTTGAAGTAATCGTCGATCGCCGTGGCTTCGCGCAAAAATTCGGGATTGTAGACCAACTCGACCAAGTCGTCCGAGCGCTCGCCCAGCAGCGAACGGAAGATCGGCTGGATCATCTGCTCGGTCGTTCCGGGCCGCATGGTAGAACGATAGACAACGGTCAGCGGTCCCTTGCGGTCGGGCTTGATCGAGGCGGCGATGGCCCGCGTCACCTGGACGATGTAGCTCATGTTGTGGGCGCCATCGACGCCGCTTGGCGTGCCGACGCAGACAATCGCGATATCGCAATCGTCCAGCTTGTCGCCGATTTCGGTGACGGCTTCGAGCCTCCCTTCCGCGCGGGCCTTGCTGATCAGATCGTCCAATCCCGGCTCATAGACCGGTGACTTGCCGGAATTGAGGGTCTCCACCTTGGCGGGACTTACGTCGATTCCGAGAACTTCATGCCCCTGACTTGCAATACACCCTGCTGCGGTGCAACCCACGTAGCCGAGGCCGAGAATGGCAATCTTCAAATGTATTCTCCTGACGCGAAATCATGCCGCCTGGAATCAGGGGGGCTCGACAAGGAAATTGAACCAGTCAAATCAGGTGCTTGCAGTTCCGTGCTGAATGGCTGCGGGAAAATCCGAAATGAACTGAAGTTGGTCTAGCAACTCGGCGATTATGGTGCAATGCAATATGATTATTAACAATGGCGCAAATGCGTGCGGTGAAACGCACATGGCCGGACCCACGCGTTTCGCATTCGGGCTTGTCGCGGCCTTGGCATGTATCTCCGGAGGCAACTCTGCCACGGGTCAGCAGGCCATGCTTGAATGGCCAGCGCGATTGCGAGCTGACCTGGCGCGGGTCGCTGCGCTCGAATGGCGGTTGCGCGAGGCTGCCGGGAACAGCTGCCCGGCCCAAATTTCCGACGCTGGCCTCGCCATCGATGATCGCCGTGCTTACGCGCGGCGCGATTGGCCGCTGCTCCAGTCCGCCGTGGGCCTGAGTGAATTGCCGGTCGTGGTGGGCGTGGCAACAGGCGGGCCGGCCGAGCAGGCGGGTGTGCGCGCGGGCGACGAACTGGTCTCGATCGGCAGCGACCCGGTCGGGGCCATCGTTACGCGGCGCGGCGCGAGTGCACTTGCAGCAGACGCCTTGCTCGACGAAATCGGTGCCGTTCAGGCTGGCAGTGTCGTGGCGGTTGAAATTCGCAGGGGCGGCGTGTTGATGACGCTGCCACTCAAGCCTGTGCAGCACTGCGCGATCCGGCTGGTGTTGTTCACCGATCGCGGCGTCGAAGCGCACAGCGACACGCGCAACGTCGCGATCTCGACGGGGATGCTGGCCTTTGCCCGGACCGATGATGAGCTCGCTCTCGCTGCGGGGCACGAATTCGCGCACGTCATCAACGGAGACCGTCGCGGCGGCGGCATCGCAAAGCGCCGCAACATGGAAGATGCCGCTGACGAACACGGCCTCAGACTTATGGGATGTGCCGGCTATGACCAGGCAAGTGGTCTGACCCTGTTCGAGCGTCTTGGCGCCAACGACTGGCTGGGATTTCTGCGCGCGCCCACCCACAGGTCGTGGAAAGATCGCATTGCACGATTGCGCGTCTTGCCCGCAGCAGGACCATGTCCAGTGGCAAAGGGCTGACGTCAAGCGGGCGGAGAACAAAGCGCTCAGAACGCCCGGTCGTGAACCAGCACGCGCACAGTGTTTATGATGATGTTGAGATCGCGCCAGATCGTCCAGCCATCGAGGTATTCGAGGTCGGCCTGAAGGCGGTTGGCAAGGTCGGTTTCGGTGTCGGTAGCACCGCGCAGGCCGCGTACTTGGGCAAGGCCGGTAAGGCCCGGCTTGAGAGAATGCCGCAGCCAATAGCGGTGGTCGACTTCCCAGAACAACTTGTCGCCCGCGAGTGATCCGATGGCATGGGGCCGGGGGCCGACGATCGACATCTCTCCGCGCAACACGTTGAACAGTTGAGGCAGTTCGTCGATGCTTGTGCCGCGGATGAAGCGACCAATGCGCGTGATACGGTCGTCGTCCTTGCTGGCTGAGCGCGCGCCTGCCGAATCCAGCTTCTCGACTCGCATCGAGCGGAACTTGAAGATCGGGAAGAACCGGTTGCCTCGTCCCGTGCGCTTCTGCACGAACAGTACCGGACCGCCGTCCTGCAGCTTGATCGCCAGCGCGACGATTGCCAGCAGTGGCGCCAGTGCAAGCACGGCGCTCCCCGCCAATCCGAAATCGAGCGCGCGCTTCAGCGCGCGCGACCGCAGTCCCAGCGGGCCGCTGGCCACGATCAAGGCGCCGAAATCACGCTCGCGTCTGGCGCCGATCACGCCGAGATTGCTCACTTCCGGGTCGATGATCTCACCGGAAACATTGGCGCTCTTGAACACCAGCGCCCACGCGCCGCGTCGATCCGACGGGCAACTGACCATGACCCGGTCCATGTTCATCATGTAGAGGCCGAGGCGGTCCATCATGTGCGGATCGGAAAGGTCGGGCGCGAGGTGATGTTCACGCGCATCGATATGATAGGCGTGCGGAATTCGCAGCGCAGCGCCGCCATCATCGATCAGCAACACATTGATGCCGACCGCGCCACAGCGCCCCTGGATGACCGGGCGCATCATCGAGCGTATCCAGATCAGCAGCAGCATGGCCATGACCAGCCCAAGCATCGCGGAAACACGCGAGAAATTGTCTGTGCTCTTGGTGGCAAAACCGACGAACAGAAGCGCGCTTTCCGCACCGATCAGCGACAGGGCCGATCGCGCTCGCGCAAAGGTCGGCCGACGCAGTGCCTGAAGAGAATAGGCCTTGGTGCTGAGCGCGATGGTCCAGTAGATCGGGACCAGAACCTGGCCGTGCAGCAGCGACGACTCTTCCAGGAAGCGCCCCAGGTACAACCAGCTGGCAGTGCACAACCCGCCCATAATCGCAGCGCCGTCCAGCAGCAACAGCATGATGTAGATCTGCAGCCTGCGCTGTTCGAGCGGAGGGGCCAGCGGCAGCGTTATCCTGCGCCGGTCCTGCGATTGCCGCATCTCGCCAGTGGGTACGTGCTTGGTCATCACGCGTTTCGCCTAGAATTGCCCAAAATGCCCCCGTTCAACCTGAGCATATGGTCCGAATTTCCGAATCCGGCGCGACCGCCCTCAATTATTTTGCACTGCGGGAAAATACCTACCGTTTTGGTGATAGCAAGCAGAATGCTGTCCCGGAGTGAGATTCCGCACTCGAAACGGCGGATACCCGCCACGCTTTATCGCGCTGCAGCGCGTGCGATTTCCGCAAGACCTTGAGCCAGCACCAATTCTCCGTTGCGATTGTCGGAAATTAGTGTGCGGTGCAGCATAGTTAACCTTTCGGTAAGCCTGACCAGTCGCGGGCCACGCCAACGCCGCAGTTGTTGCGTAAGATCTGCCCGATCGCGGAAAAACACGCGCTTGGCAGAAGTTTCCTGTTCCATGAATGCGTTGACGTCACCGCGGTCACCCATGCGCGCCGCCAATTGCACAAGCTGGGCGGCCCGCCGTTCGAACGCGAGGACCAGTCCCACGGGGCTCAAACCCATTTCGCGCATGCGAGCAAGCTCGCCTGAAAGCTTGCGCACATCGCCGCCCAGAACGGCGTTGACCACCGGCATCAGGCATGTTTCGCGTTTTTCGTTTCTCCGATGCCCCCTAAAGCATCACCACTGGAAAACGGCAACGCGCCCTTTGGTGGTTGGCGGAAACGCTCACGATCAGACGATCCATCCACCGAGGAGTTGGTAAGCGCGTATGCATTACCCTCTAAGCTGCGCGAGCTGGCCAACCAGCGTCGCCGGTTCGGCTATCGCCGTCTGCACATTCTGCTGCGCCGGGAGGGCGTGATGATCAACCGCAAGAAGACCCAACGTATCTACCAGGAGGAAGGGCTGGCAGTCAGGCGGCGGCGCAGTCGCAGGAGGGCCGTGGGGACCAGAGCGTCTGCTCCGGTGCTGGCGCTGCTGAACCAGCGCTGGAGCCTGGACTTCGTTCACGACCAGATGGCCTCCGGTCGCCGATTCCGCGTGCTCAACGTGGTCGATGACGTAACCAGGGAGTGCCTGGCAGCGGTGCCCGACACCTCGATCTCAGGCCGTCGTGTCGTGCGCGAGTTGACCGAGCTGATCGCACAACGCGGCAAGCCGGGGATGATAGTCAGCGACAACGGCACGGAGCTCACCAGCAATGCCGTGCTGGCATGGTGCGGGGAGATCGGTGTGGAGTGGCATTACCCTTGCCTTCGGGCGCGGGCGGTATCGCAGCGAATTTCGCCTGGTTTATATTGAATAGTGTGTCGTCCGCGCCAAGCCGCTACGAGCGGGGTTCGAATCCCTTCGCCCGCTCCAGTTTCGACGCTTTTTCAGCACAGATTTGCCAGCGCAATGCTTCCCTTCGGGGAACCTTATCAGTGGCGCTATTCGTCAGCTTCTTCCGCCCGACCAGCCAGCTTCGGCGCGATGAGCGCGCAGGCGATAAGCTGCAGTTGGTGGAACACCATCACCGGCAACAGTATGATGCCCACTTGCGCCGCCGGGAACAGCACGCCTGCCATCGGCACCCCCGACGCAAGGCTCTTTTTCGAGCCGCAGAACAGCAGGACCACCGCGTCCTCACGCGATAGGCCCATCATGCGGCCCAGCGCCCAAGTCAGGCCCATGATGATCGCCAGCAAGACGAGGCACAGCGCCGCCAGCACCAGCAAGCTGCCGGGCGCGATGCGCTGCCACAGACCTTCAACCACGGCGGCGCCGAACGCCGAATAGACCACCAGCAGTATCGTGCTCCGGTCCACGCGCCCCAGCCACGCCTTGTTGCGTGTCACGAAGCCGCCGATCCATGGCCGCAGCAGATGTCCGGTGACGAATGGCAGCAACAGTTGCAGCACGATCGTCTCGGCCGAGGTCCATGAAAAGCCGCCGGTCGATCCGCCCATCAGCAATGCGACCAGCGCGGGCGTCAGAAAAATGCCGAGGAGATTGGAGAAGGACGCGGCGCAGACCGCCGCCGCGACATTGCCGCGCGCAATCGCGGTGAACGCGATCGAGGATTGCACCGTCGAAGGCAGCAGCGTCAGGAAGAGCAGGCCCGCCGCAAACTCCGGCGGCAGGAACGGGATCGCGCCGAACCCTGCGCCCAGCAGCGGAAACAGCGCAAAGGTTACCGCCAGCGTTGCCAGATGCAGCCGCCAGTTGCGCGCGCCGGCGACAATCGCTTCACGCGAAAGCTTGGCCCCATGGAGGAAGAACAGCAGCACGATCCCGGCATCGGCCACCCGGTCCACCACCGGCACCCATGCCCCGCGCGCGGGCAGCAGGCTTGCCAGTATGACAGTGCCGATCAACGCCAGCACAAAGGGATCAAGCAGACGGAACACGCGCCTTATCATGCTGGACCTCCCGATGAGCGGGTGCGGGCGGAGCGACAGGAGAGCAGCGACATCATCGCACGGCTCATCGCCGGAATCCCGCGCGCTGCCAAGTGTGCCGTGACGCTTTGGCGACCTGCCAGTTTCAAGTCTTGTGAGAAAGCTGGTGCACCCGACAGGATTCGAACCTGTGACCCCTGCCTTCGGAGGGCAGTACTCTATCCAGCTGAGCTACGGGTGCCTGAGCCGGAGAGGCACCTAGCAGCGCCGGTGCGGCCTTGCCAGCGATTTTGTGGGGTCCTGTGCGGGCGCAATCCTTCGGCCTGCGTCCCGCTGACGGGTCGCTTAGCAATTTGGTAGGCGGCTTGCGGCTAGAGAATCGACTCATGCAACCGCCTCTTTCTGCTGGCCGCGATTCGCCGCTCATGCCGCCGCCCTCGACCAAACCCGGTGCAGGCCGTGCGGAGTTTGGCCATGCCTCGGGCAATGCGTTGTCGATGACGTGGTCTGCGCTGCAGGACGCGGCGAACGTGGTTTGCCAGCTGGCAGGCCTGCAGCCCGAGATGCGCAAACCCGAAGTGCGCAATTTCCCTGCAATCATGCGCGATACCGGCGGCTGGCGCTATGACCTGGCCAAGCAGGGCGTTGATGATCTGACGGCGTTCATGGAGCCGGGCATTGCGGCGTTACTCGCCGTTTCGGCGCGTGGGCAATCGCCGGTGCCCGCTGCGCTTGCGCTTTGGCAAGAGTTCGTCACGGCGCGCGCATCACTGCTGGCGCTGATCCCTCCGCTGGGCATCAAGCGCCGCGCTTAAGCCCCATTGCCCCAGGTAGCGCAGTGCGGATCGATTCCCACCAGTTGTCGCCGCAATGATGCGCGGGCTAGCCGCTCTACCTCGGCCTTGCGCCGCGCCGCAGCCAGAGGAATCGTCGGTGCGGGGCGCAGGATTTCGGCGTCATAACCATCGGCCACGATCACCCCGCAGGCATGGGGCAGGAAATCCTCGGTTTCCAGCACAGCGCGGTCAAGATGCGGGGCGAGGCCCCAGTAGAACCGGTCGCAATGATCGAGATAATCGGTCCACTTGCCATCGCCCAGAAGGTCGGCGCGGCTGACCTTGATTTCCACGATCACGACCTGACCCTTGGCATCGATCCCCATCAGATCGGCCCGGCGGTTCGACCGCAGCGGCATTTCAGGCAGACACCAGATATCGTTGCGCGCGAACAAGCGGCAGATCCCGCGCGCGACGGCGCGGGACTCCCGTTCAACGGCGGCTTCGATCACGGCTTGTGCTGATTCGCTCATCCCACCTGGATAAGAACAAATACCGAACAGGTAAAGCCTTACCAGATGCCCAGCGTCTGGATGAACAGCCAGACGCCTGTCGCCACCAGCAACGCGGCGGCAATCATGCGGACGACGTCGAGCGGCACCCGTTTGATCAGTTCCTGCCCGAGGAAAACGGCAGGCACGTTGGCGATCATCATGCCCAGCGTGGTGCCCATGGTGACCGCAACCGTATCGTGGAACCGCGCGCCAAGGGCAATCGTGGCAATCTGGGTCTTGTCGCCCATCTCGACGATGAAGAACGCGACGAGCGTGGTCAGGAACGGGCCGTAGCGCGAGGGCTTGGGTGCATCATCATCGTCGAGTTTGTCGGGCACCAGCGTCCACAGGCCCATGGCGACAAAGCCGACCGCGACGGCAAAACGGAACCACATGCCGTCGAGGAAGGACGCGGCAGTCGCGCCCAGAAGGGCGGCGAGGAAGTGGTTGGCAACCGTTGCGGCGAAGATGCCCAGGACGATCGGCAGCGGCTTCTTGAATCGCGTCGCCAGCACGATGGCAAGCAGCTGCGTCTTGTCGCCGATTTCAGCGAGCGCGACGATGGCCGTGGAGGTGGTCAGGGCTTCGAGCATGGGCATATTTTCCGGGGCCGGACGGGAAACAGGCCAACGACGGCAAGCCCTCCCGCCCGGCCCGGACGAAAAGCTGCCGTCATTGGTCTCACCCGGCGGGTTACGAACCCCGCCTCCTGCGCCATGGCCTCTCGGCCAAGTATGTTGACGCGCCATCGTTAGATGGATGGGACCGCTGCCGAGCGGTGGCTACTCCCCAAGTGACGTGGCCCCGCGTTAGACAGGTATGGCCAATGCTGCAAGTGCGGGCTAGGCAAGCCCGCGTGCGTCACCCGACGACGGGAGCGCGAGGGAGGCGAAAGAGTTGATCACGCGCGCTGCCGTTGCGGCTTTCGCCATGGGTATGACGGCGAACGCCGCCAAAGCCGCAGAGCCTGCGCCCGGTCCGTTCACCATCGCCGCCTCGGCACGCCTTCGCACCGAATCGATCGCAGGCCAGTTTCGCCCGAATGCCGCAGCGGACGACACGATGATCTCGCTGCGCACGGCGGTCGAGGCCGAGTACGACGCCGGACGGGTGCGCTTTGCAGCCGAGGTGATCGACGCGCGGGCATGGGGGCAGGACAAGGCCTCGTCGGCAAACGCGAACGAGATCAACGCGCTCGAACTTGTCCAGGCGAACGTGAAAGTCGAACTGGGCGGCAAGCGCAGCGGCGGGCACGGCCTGCTCACGCTCGGGCGCTTCACGCTCGACCTTGGCGGGCGCAGGCTGGTTTCGCGCCAGCGCTTTCGCAGCACCACCAACGCCTTTACCGGTGCCCATCTCGGCTGGACCGCAAGCGGCGGGCAGAAGATCGACTTGCTCTGGACGATGCCGCACATCCGCCTGCCCGAGGACGCCGCCGGCATTCGCGCCGACCGCGTCGCATGGGATCAGGAAAGCACCGACCTGATGTTCTTCGGCGCGCAGGCGACCCTGCCCCGGTTGCTGGGCGGTGTAGTCCAGCCCTATGCCTATGGCCTGGTTGAACGCGACAGCCCGGACCGTCTCACCCGCAACCGCCGCCTTGGCACGGTCGGCGCACGCCTGTTCCGCGCGCCTGCCGCGGGCAAATGGGACCACGACGCCGAAGCTGCCTATCAGTTCGGCAAGATTCGGAGGACGACAGCCAGTATCGACACCGCCGATCTCGACGTCTCGGCATGGTTCGTCCATGCAGAACTGGGCCGAACCATCGCGGGCCCGTGGAAACCGCGACTTGTCGCCATGTTCGATGCCGCGAGCGGCGATGGCGGCAAGGCGGGCAAATTCAGCCGCTTCGATACTCTCTATGGCGCGCGCCGGTTCGAATTCGGGCCGAATGGCCTTTACGGCCCGTTCAGCCGGGCGAATATCGTTTCGCCCTCGTTGCGCCTCGAAGTTGCTCCGTCGAAGCGCACCGACGCGTTCATAGCCTTGCGCAGCGCCTGGGCGCAGAACCCGCGCGACAGCTTTGGGTCCACTGGGGTCCGCGATGCGAGCGGGGCTTCGGGCCGACTGGCGGGGCATCAGGTCGAGGCACGGCTGCGCCACTGGATCGTGCCCGGACGGCTGCAGATCGACACCGGCGGGGCCGTCCTGATCAAGCGCGGCTTGCTGCGCGATGCGCCAAATGCGCCTGCCACCGGCAATGCACGCTATGGCTATGTGGATCTGCTGCTGACGCTTTGACGCTGCGCGACGCGCGCAAGGATAGCGTGCTTTTGCGCCGTGCTGGCACTCGGCCAAGCCGCAATTTCATCGAGCGTGCGCGCACAGCCCAGACAGATCGCGCTCGCCGAATCGATCGTGCAGATGCGGTTGCAGGGACTTGTCGGCTCGATCTCATCCACTCCATTGCGGCTCACACCATGACTGCGCGTGCGCCCTCTTACCCCCGCCTGCGAGGCAGGCAAGCCGCCTTCCCGCGAAATTCCTTGCGTTTATCGAGCCTCGAGCCTATGTGCGCCGCAGCAAGACCGGCGGCGGAGCAACTTACGGGTTGATGGCGCTGCAATCCGGGTGCTGGCGTGAGATTTGGCATTCAGTGCGCAAATCCTGCCCCGGACGAACGGTTCTTTGCCCCGCCCGCTTCCCCTTTCACGCATGGGTCGCACGATCGACCCCGCGCGTCTCCTGATTCCAGGTTGGTGCGCACAGCGAACCAAACCCGCATGTCGGCCTTCGCCAGACGTGCCTATGAAAGCATCCTCATGTCATTTTTCTCTGATCTCGGCCTTGCCGAACCCATTCTGCGCGCGCTCGAAGCCAAGGGCTATTCGGACCCGACGCCAATCCAGCAGCAGGCGATCCCCGCCCTGCTCGAAGGCCGCGACCTGCTCGGCATCGCGCAGACCGGCACCGGCAAGACCGCCGCGTTCGCGCTGCCTTCGCTGCACCGCCTTGCCGCCAATCCGATCGAGCGCAAGCCCGCCTCGTGCCGTATGCTGATCCTTTCGCCGACGCGCGAACTGGCCGCCCAGATTGCCGACAACATCGAAGGTTACGCCAAGTACCTGCGCATTTCGGTGGCTTGCGTGTTCGGCGGCGTTCCCGTCGGCAAGCAGGCGCGCCGTCTGGTTCCAGGCATCGACATCCTTGTCGCCACGCCGGGCCGCCTGCTCGACCTGATCGACCAGCGCGCGCTGACGCTCAGCCGCACCGAAATCTTCGTGCTCGACGAAGCCGACCAGATGATGGACCTCGGCTTCATCCATGCGCTCAAGCGCGTGGCCAACCTGCTGCCCAAGACGCGCCAGAGCCTGTTCTTCTCGGCGACGATGCCCAAGGCCATTGAAGACCTCGGCAAGCAGTTCATCGTCAACCCGGTGCGCGTCGAAGTTGCTCCCAACTCGACCACCGCCGAGCGCGTCGAGCAGTACGTCACTTTCGTCAATCAGGCCGAAAAGCAGGCGCTGCTGACGCTGCGCATCCGCAACCTGCTGGCGTCCAAGGAACTCGACCGGGCACTGGTGTTCACCCGCACCAAGCACGGCGCCGACCGCGTCGTCCGCCACCTGACCTCGGCCGGGATCGAAGCGCGCGCCATTCACGGCAACAAGAGCCAGGCCCAGCGCACGGCTGCGCTTGAAGCGTTCCGCCAAGGTTCGTGCCCGGTACTGGTCGCAACCGACATCGCCGCGCGCGGCATCGACGTTTCGGGCGTGAGCCACGTGTTCAACTTCGAACTGCCCAACGTGCCTGAACAATACGTCCACCGCATCGGTCGCACCGCGCGTGCCGGCGCTGACGGCATTGCGATGAGCTTCTGCGCGCCGGACGAAAAGCCCTACCTCAAGGACATCGAGCGTCTGACCCGCCTGAAGGTCGACACCATGCCGCTGCCCGAGAACTTCATGGCCGAGGCCGCCAAGCTTCCCGCTCCCAGCCGCAAGCCGGAAGAGCAGGAACGCGACGCTCGTCACGACGCCCGCGCCCAGCGCGGCAATGGTGGGCGCGGCGGCAGCGGTGATGGTCGCGGCGGTCAGGATCGCGGCGGTCAGGGCCGTGGTGGACAAGGTCGCGGCGGCCCAAGCCACGGTGGCCGCGCGCAAGGCCGCGATGGTCGTCCGCGCGATGCCAGCCCGCATCAGGTGAGCGAACGTCCCGATCGCCGCGATGGCGAGCGCGGTCCGGTCCGCAATCCGGTGACCGGTGACGCCGCTCGTGCACCCGGTGGCGAGCGCGACGACAACAAGCCGCGCACGTTCCGCCCGCGCGGCGCTCCCGGCGTCGGCGCGCACAAGAACAAGGTCCGCCGCGTCGTCTGATCGGTGAAGGGACGGCTTTTGCCCCAAGGCAGGGCTGTCCCTCGCCTGCAAACCTTGGCATAGCGCGGCGATGAACAGCGCCGCTGCCTCTGCTCTTGCGATGACCCTTATCGTCGCAGTGCGCTATCTGGCCACAAGCGGGCTGTTTGCATGGGCCACGCACAAGGTGCGACCCGGCCACTACAAGGGCCTGGAAAAGCAGATCCGCTCCGAAATCGCGTGGAGCCTTGCCACCGCCGCGATCTACGGCGTGCCCGCCGGGATCGTCGCCTGGGGCTGGCAACAGCGCGGCTGGACGAAGATCTACACTGACCCCGCCGCCTTTCCGCTGTGGTGGATGCCGCTCTCGCTGCTCGCCTATCTCGTGATCCACGATGCGTGGTTCTACTGGACGCACCGCTGGATGCACCGGCCTGCCGTGTTCCGCGCGGTCCACGCGATCCACCACGCCAGCCGCCCGCCAACCGCGTGGGCCGCGATGAACTTTCATCCTGTCGAAGCGGCAATCGTATCGCTGCTGATCCCGGCGCTGGTGTTTTTCATTCCCATCCATATCGCGATGCTCGGGCTCGTTCTGCTGATAATGACCGTGATGGGCGTGACCAACCACATGGGTTGGGAGATGTTTCCGCGCGCGCTCGTTCATTCGCGGTTGGGCGGATGGCTGATAACCGCGAGCCATCACAACCGGCACCACGAACTCTACCGCTGCAACTACGGCCTCTATTTTCGCTTCTGGGACCGGCTCTGCGGCACCGACAAGGGACTTTCCGCACCATGAAGCCCACATTCCGGATGCTGCTCGCACTTTCGCCGTCAGTCCTGCTCGGCAATGCACCCGGCACGACGACCGTCACCATCGATCTGACCGGGATGCGCAACAGCACCGGCATGATCTATGCCTGCATGACCGCGAAGCCCAAAGCGTTCCCCAAGGCGTGCGATGCCGATCCGGACCGCCGCACGGCATCGGTCAAGGCCAGCGATGGCCGCCAGCTGGTCATCCGCGACGTGCCCGCTGGACGCTATGCCATTGCCGTGCTGCATGACGAGAACGGCAACAAGAAGATGGACATGACCCTGTTCCTGCCAAAGGAGGGCTACGGCTTTTCCCGCGACGCGCCGGTGAAGATGGCTCCGCCCAAATTCGATGCCGCAGCGTTTGACGTGAGCGCCGGCAAACCGGTGCACATGACAATGAAGGTTCGCTACATCTAGTGGCCGACGCGCCGGTTCCGCCTGCTGAAATCAAGCCAGCGGGCGGTTCGCTTGCGCCGTTCCGCTACCCTGCCTTCCGCGCGATCTGGACGGCAAACCTGTTCTCGAACATCGGGTCGATGATCCAATCGGTCGGCGCGGCGTGGCTGATGACCGAGCTGACCACGTCGCATGTGCTGGTTGCGCTGGTGCAGGCCTCGGCCACGATCCCGATCCTGTTACTGGGCATGTTTGCGGGCGCCATCGCCGACAATTACGACCGCCGCCGCGTGATGCTTGCCGCGCAATCGGGCATGCTGGTCGTTTCCGCCGCACTCGCCGCTCTGGCCTACACCGGAAGCATCGGGCCGCTGTCGCTGCTGGCGCTGACCTTGATGGTGGGCATGGGCACCGCGCTGAATGGCCCGGCATGGCAGGCCTCGGTGCGACTGCAAGTGGGGCGCGCAGACCTGCCGCAAGCGATCTCGCTCAACGCCATCTCTTTCAACCTTGCGCGCAGTGTCGGCCCCGCACTTGGCGGCATCCTGATCTCGCTATGGAGCACCAGCCTCGCTTTTGCCATCAACGCGCTGAGCTATCTCGGCATGATTGTGGTGCTCTCTCGCTGGCGCCCCGAATCACTGCCGCCGACGCGCGAACCAATGCTCGCCGCAATCGGGCGAGGCTTGCGCTTCTGTGCAAGCTCATCCCCGATCCGCAAGGTACTGATACGCGGCTTTGCCATCGGCTTCGGCGCGGCAGGCCTGCAGGCCCTGATGCCGAGCATTGCGCGCGATGTGCTGAAGGGTAGCGAACTCGATTATGGGTTGATGCTCGGTGGATTTGGCATCGGCTCCATCGTGACCGCGCTGTGGATCTCGAAGATCCGCCGCCGCCTCGGCAGCGAGGCTGTGGTGACGGCTGCAACGCTGATCTTTGCCGCCGCGCAAGTGCTGATGGCTTCGGCCACCGGCGTGCCCATGGCGATCGTCGCAGCCTTTTTCGGCGGAATGGGCTGGGCCAGCGCGATGACCAGCCTCAACGTCGCCATGCAGTTGCGCAGCCCCGAGGACATCCTCGGCCGCTGCCTGTCGATCTATCAGGCGGTCACCTTCGGCGGTATGGCACTGGGTGCATGGGCGTGGGGCAGCGTGGCCGACTTCGCCAGCCTGCAGACCGCGCTCCACGCCGCCGCCGTCTGGTTGCTGGCCTCACTTGCCATGCACTTTTTTGCGCCTATGCCGACGCGCGAAGAAGGCCGCCTCGATGCCGTACCGGAGAGCAAACCGTGATTGATGACCGCCCCTTGCGCTCGCTGCTTTACATGCCCGCCAGCAACGCCCGCGCGATGGCCAAGGCCCGCACGCTGGATTGCGACGGCGTTGCGCTCGATCTCGAAGACGCGGTCGCGCCCGAGGCCAAGGCCGATGCCCGCGCCGCACTGGTAGCTGAGGCAAAGGCCGGAGGCTTCGGCCACCGCCGCCTGATCGCCCGGATCAACGGTCTGTCCACGCCGTGGGGACATGATGATCTGAGGGCGCTGGCTCCTGCCCCGGTCGAAGCGATTCTCGCGCCCAAGGTCGATGATGCCGCCGATATCGTTGCGCTTTCCGAAGGCATGGACGCCGCAGGCTTCGCGCCGCACGTCGCGCTGTGGGTAATGATCGAAACGCCGCGCAGCATTCTGGCGCTCGAGCGCATCGCTGCATGTGCCGCCACCACCCGCCTCACGGGCTTTGTCCTCGGTCTCAACGATCTCGCCAAGGACAGCGGCATTGCCCAGCTTCCGGGCCGGGGCGCGTTCCTTCCGGTGCTGACCATGGCCGTCCTCGCCGCGCGCGCGCATGGGTTGCTCATCCTCGACGGGGTGTGCAACGCGATCGACGATACTGCGCGGCTCGAAGCCGAATGCGTGCAGGCGCGCGATTCGGGATTCGACGGCAAGACGCTGATTCATCCCGCGCAACTTGAGGTCTGCAACCGGGTGTTCGCGCCAAGCGAGGCAGATATCACCGAAGCCGAAGCAATCGTTGCGGCTTTCGCCGACCCTGACAATGCGGGCAGGGGCGCGCTTCGTCTCAATGGAAAAATGGTGGAATTACTGCATCTTGCACAAGCCCAGAGCCTGCTCGCCAAGGCAGCAGCCATCGCTGCTCGCGGATAGGCGGCGCACCATCACTGGCGCAACTTAAGCACATTTTTACGAAGTTGCGCCAGATCAGGTTCCGAAGAAGGGGACTTGGTGAGCCTGATGGATACCTTGCGCGGATTTGACCGGAACGATGTCGATGCCGAACTCGACCTTTCGGGGTTTGAGGACGACGTGGTGGCGAGCGATCCGCCGCCGCCGGTCGGGCAGGACGAGCGCCGCATGCAAGTGCGCGCCTACAACTATTGGGCGGGCCTGCTCGGGCAGAACAGTTTCCCTCCGGTCGCCACGCTCCTCGATGGCGTCTATCCCGATTTTGCCGAAAACGCGGTGCTGCTGCACTTCGACGAAGGCATCGAGGACCCCGCGATCTCCTTCGTCGGCGGAAAGCTGGCCGAGGAATGCGGCACCGAAAGCTCGATTGCACGGCTGAGCCAGGTGCCGGGCCGCTCGCTGCTCTCGCGCATCACCGATCATTATATGCAGATCATCGCCAATCAGGCGCCGATCGGTTTCGAAGCGGAATTCGTCAACCAGCACGGCCGCACGATCCTCTATCGCGGCATCCTCCTGCCGTTCCGCCGCACCGCTCGACTACATCATGGCGTGACAACAATCACCTCGCCGCAGGCAGCCGACGCGCTGCGTCCGATCGCGGGCAACCTCGCCTTCGCATTCTTCGCCATCGGCATCATCGGCACGGGCCTGCTGGCCGTGCCGGTGCTGGCAGGCGCCGCGGCCTATGCCGTGGCCGAGACGTTCCGCTGGCCCGAAGGCCTTGACCGAAAGCCGCGCGAGGCCAAGGCGTTCTATGGCGTGATCGCGCTGGCCCGCTCGGCGGCGTCGCGCTCAATTTCACCGGGCTCGACCCGATGCGCGCGCTCTATTGGGCCGCCGTGGTCAACGGGTTGCTTGCCCCGCCGCTGATGGTCGTCACCATGTTGATCGCGCGCAACCCGCGCGCCATGGGCCACCTGACGATCTCGCGCAAACTCGCCTTCGGCGGCTGGCTTTCCACCGCCGTGATGTGGGGGATTGCGCTGCTGTTCCTGTTCGGCTGAGCGCTACTTGCTGCCGCCATGGTCCGAACGGCCGAAGTCTGGTCGCGCGTCGTCCTGACCCATTTCGATGATCCCCCGGCGGATGGCGCGGGTGCGGGCGAAGTGGTCGAACAGCGTGTCGCCGTCGCCCTTGCGGATCGCCTTTTGCAATTCGGTCAGGTCTTCGGTGAAGCGCTGGAGCATTTCCAACACGGCGTCGCGGTTTGACAGGAATACGTCGCGCCACATCGTCGGATCTGATGCGGCAATGCGGGTGAAATCGCGGAAGCCGCCTGCGGAATACTTGATCACCTCGCTCTGCGTGACCTCCTCAAGGTCAGAGGCGGTGCCGACTATGGTGTAGGCGATGAGGTGCGGCAGGTGGCTGGTGACGGCAAGCACGAGATCGTGGTGATCCGGCTCCATCGTCTCGACCCGCGCGCCCAGCGCCTCCCAGAACGCCACCAGCCGCGCCACTTGGGCGGCGTCGGCGTCGGCCGGCGGAGTGACGATGCACCAGCGGTTGTGGAACAGCGAGGAAAAGCCCGCCTCTGGCCCGCTCCGCTCAGTGCCTGCAACCGGGTGTGCAGGGATTACGTGATGCCCCGGCAGCGCTTCGGCGAGCGCCCGCGCAACCGATCCCTTGGACGAGCCGACATCGCTGATCACGGCGTCCTGCGACAATCCCGGCGCAAGCGCGCGCGCGGCATCACCCATCGCACCGACCGGCACGCACAGAATTACAAGGTCCGACCCTTGCGCTGCCTCCGCCGCTTTTTCAGCCACTGTGTGCGCAAGGCCCAGTTCGCGCGCCTTTGCACGCACAGCGGCATCGGCATCGAAGCCAACCACCGTCACGCCCGGCAGATGCGCCTGCACCGCACGGCCGATCGACCCGCCCAGAAGCCCGAGGCCAACAATCGTGACCTGCCTGAACGCTGCTTCGCTCACTTTGCGGCCTCACACATAGTGCGGATCGCATCTGCAATCTCGTCCATCTGCGCCGCCGTGCCGATGGTGATGCGCAAGCCCTGCGGCAGTCCCTGCCCCGGCAGCCAGCGTGTGATGTAGCCGTGATCCATCAGGCCAAGGTACACTGCTTCCGCGCTCAGCTTGCCCTCGAACAGGATCAGCACGAAGTTGGCCTGGCTCGGCAGCGGGCGCACGCCATGGTTGCCCAGTGCCTCCAGCTTTTCGACGAACCGCGCGCGCTGCTCGGCATTGTGGCGGCGCGAGGCCTCGACGAACGCCTGATCGCGCACGGCGGCAAGCCCGGTCGCCTGTCCGCTCAGTGATACGTTGAAAGGCCCGCGAATGCGGTTGAGCATGTCCACCACATCGGCGTGGCCGGTGCCCCAGCCGATGCGCTCGCCCGCAAGGCCGTAGATCTTCGACAACGTCCGCGTGACCAGCACGTTGGCCGCAGAGGCTGCCAGTTCCAGCGCGCCGTCGTCATGCTCTGGATCGAGATATTCGGCATAGGCCCCGTCGAGCACCAGCAGGATGTCGGGACGCAAACCGGCGTGCAGCCGCGCGATTTCGGCACGGGGCAGCCAGCTTCCGGTGGGATTGTTGGGATTGGCGAGGAATACCACCTGCGTCCGCTCAGTCACACAGGCTAGAAGCGCGTCCACGTCGGTGCCGTAATCGGCGTCGGGCGCCACCACCGGCACCGCGCCGCAGCGCCGCGCGGCAATGTCGTAGACCGAGAAGCCATAGCGCACATAGAGCACTTCATCGCCCGGCCCGGCATAGGCCTGTGCCGCCAGATTGAGCAGTTCGTCAGAGCCCGTGCCCATCACGATCCGCCTGGGATCGATGCCGTGGACCTCACCGATTGCCCGGCGTAATTCCACGCTGTCTGGATCGGGATAGCGCGCAGGATCGCCCGCATGGCCGCGCGCCTCAAGTGCAGCGGCGCTGGAACCCAAAGGGTTCTCGTTGGCGGAAAGCTTGGTCAGCACCTTGCCATCGGCCCCGACAGATTTGCCGGGGACATATGCGTGAATGCCGAGGATCCAGTCCTTGGGCTTGGGAGCGTTTGCCATAATGGCTCGCGCCTTAATGATTGCGTCGGTTTCCGGCAAGCGAACCCCGGATCGCAAACAAAAAAAGGGCCGGAAGCGGGCTAGCGCTTCCGGCCTTGAGTCTGTTCGCAGGAGGAACATGGTTTGGCGGAGTGAGGGATGAGAGGGAGAGGATCTGGTTTCCCCCACTCCGCCAATTCGGTAAACTTAGTAGTTGTAGGCGCGCTCTCCGTGCTCGGAGATGTCGAGGCCTTCACGCTCGGCTTCTTCGGTAGGACGCAGGCCCATGACCTTGTCGACGATGAAGAAGAGGATCGCTGAGCCGATACCCGAGAAGAGCAGCGTGATGATCACAGCCTTGGTCTGGGTCCAGACCTGTCCGGCCATGTTGTAGCTGTCTGCGTCGAAGCCGGCAGGGAACACGGTGTAGTCGAACACGCCTTGGCCACCGAGCGACGGAGCCGCAACAATGCCCGTGGCGATGGCGCCGACGATGCCGCCGATGCAGTGCACGCCGAACACGTCGAGCGTATCGTCGTACTTCAGCTTGTTCTTCACCGTGCTGACGAAGAAGTAGCAGATCGGCGAAACCACGAAGCCAAGGACAATCGAGGTCATCGGCGCGCCGAGACCCGAGGCCGGCGTGATGGCAACGAGACCGGCGACGGCACCCGTTGCAGCACCCAGCATCGAAGGCTTGCCGTGGTGAAGCTGTTCGACGATCGCCCAGGAGACGGCGGCGGCAGCGGTGGCGACGAAGGTGTTGATGAAGGCGACAGCGGTCACGCCGTTGGCTTCGAGGTTGGAACCAGCGTTGAAGCCGAACCAGCCCACCCACAGCAGCGAAGCGCCGATCATGGTCATGGTCAGCGAGTGCGGCGGAGTGGCTTCCTTGCCGAAGCCGATGCGCTTGCCGATCATGATGCAGCCGACGAGGCCTGCGATACCAGCGTTGATGTGAACGACAGTGCCACCGGCGAAATCGAGCGCGCCCATTGCCCACAGGTAACCGGCATCGGTCGGAGCATCAGCCAGGAAGTCCGGACCAGCCCAGTACCATACCATGTGTGCCATCGGGAAGTAGATGCAGGTCAGCCACAGGACGGTGAACACCATCAGGGCGCTGAACTTCACGCGTTCCGCGAATGCGCCGACGATAAGCGCCGGCGTGATGCAGGCGAAGGTCATCTGGAAGATGACGAAAGCATATTCGGGAATGTAGACGTTATTCGAGAAGGTTGCCGCGTAGGTCGTGGCATCCACGCCCATCAGGAAGACCTTCGAGAACCCGCCGATGAACGGTCCACCGCTGGTGAAGGCCATCGAATAGCCCCAACTCACCCAGACGAGTGCTGCGACCGAAACGATCATGAACACCTGCATCAGCACGCTGAGCATGTTCTTGGTGCGGACAAGACCGCCGTAGAAAAGTGCGAGAGCAGGAACGCTCATCAGAAGGACGAGCACGGAGCTTACAAGCATCCAGGTCGTATCGCCCTTGTCGACCATGCCGGCCATCTGTTCAACCGAAGGCGCCTTGATCGGCCCTTCCTGTGCAATGGCAGCCGTAGCGGCAAAGAGCGAAGCGCCCGTTCCCACCAAGCCACCGATCATCTTACGGATCATGTTGGTTCCCCTAAGGTCGGAAATGGAAAGCCCGCTCAAAGCGCGGTGTCCCCGGTTTCGCCGGTGCGGATGCGGGTTGCCGACGCGAGGTCGAGAACGAACACCTTGCCGTCACCGATAGCTTCCGTGCTGGCGGCCTGCTGGATCGTTTCCACGATCTGCGGCGCGAGGTCGTCGCTGGCGGCGATCTCGATCTTCACCTTTGGAAGCATATTGGTGGAATATTCAGCGCCGCGGTAAATCTCGGTCTGGCCTTTTTGCCGACCAAAACCCTTCACCTCCGACACCGTCATCCCAGCTACGCCCAAAGCCGACAGCGCTTCACGCACTTCGTCGAGCTTGAACGGCTTGATGATGGCGATGATGAACTTCATTCATGCCCCCTTTCGCGACCCTTCGCACCGGACGAACTGCCGGCTTGAAGAGTTAAGCAAAGGGCGTGCCAAATCCGCATTCATACGGAATCAGCCGTTCACGGGAACAAAACTGGCTATCTGGTGGTTATGAGCGCTCGAATCTTGTGCAGGATTGGCGCTCTGCTTAAATTTTAGGCAAGGGGGTGTGCCCGGATTCAGGGCAGACGCAGATTAGCCCAGACTGGCAGATGATCTGATCCCACCGCCGCCAAGGCGCTGTGATGCACACCCACGCCGTCGACTTGCAGCCCTTCGCTCACCACGATCCGGTCAAGTTGCGCCAGCGGACGGCGCGAGGGAAAGCTGCGGCCCGGCGTCAAAACCCGCAACGGCGCACGAAACGCGGCCAGCGCCCCACCCGCCGCCGACCATTCGTTGAGATCGCCCATCATCACCGCATGCCCCTGCTCGTCGTGACCGGCGATATGCGCGCAGACCGCCTCGACTTGCGCACGGCGTCGCAGACCCGACAGGTCAAGATGCATGCCGATCACCCGCACCACCTGCCCGCCCACCCGCAGGCTTACGCAGACTGCCCCGCGCGGCTCGATGGTAGGCAAAGGCACGGCGCAGGCCCCGATCAGCTCGATACCACGCCGCACCAGCAGGGCATTGCCGTGCCAGCCCATGCTCGAAGCCGTGCGCGCACTGTCGTAATGCCCCGGCTCGACCGCAGCCCAAGGGCTGTGATCGTCAAGCGCCGCGCGCGGGATCACCGCTTCGCGCAGACCATAGCGACGGTCGGCCTCCTGCAAGGCAATCACATCGGCATCGATCTCACGCAAGACGGTCAGGATGCGCTCGGGATCGCGCCGCCGGTCAAGCCCGACGCCCTTGTGGATGTTGTAGCTGGCGACCTTGAGCTTCATGCAGGGAGCTTCACGCCGTTCAGAGGAAATCCTTCAGCGTTGCGACGAACTTTTCGAACTGGTCATGGTGCAGCCAGTGCCCGGCGTCGGCAAATTCGACCACTTCGGCGTTGCGGAAATTCGCGGCCAGCCCGTTCCTGTCCGGATTGCCAGCCCACGAATCCGCGCCGTTGAGCAATAGCGTCGGGCAAGTGATCGCCTTCCACAGATCGTTACGCTGATCAGTGCTGATATCATAGGGTGCGCCGTCGACATTGAGATGCGGGTCGAACTTCCAGCTGAACGTCCCGTCCTCGTTGCGCGTGATACCGTGAATGGTCAGGTGCCGCGCCTGCCCGTCAGTCAGATAGGGGTTCTCCCCCTTCATGCGGGCGTAGGCATCTTCGAGGCTGGCATAACGGCGCGGCAATCTGCCTGCGGCTTTCCGCTTTTCGCCAATGAATTCGCGAACGCGCCGGGCGAAAGGCACATCCTTGATCAAGGCCTCGCGCTCCGGCGTCGGGAACAGCCCCTCGATCGCCACGATCTTGCGCACGTTTTCCGGGAAAAGGCCGGCATAGCGCAGGCTGGTGTTAGCGCCCCACGAATGGGCAACGATCGTTACCGGCGCCAGATCGAGCTGGTGGATCAGTTGGGCCACGTCATAGACGAGATCCATCGTCCGGTAATTGCCGTCCGATGTCCACTGGCTGTCACCATGTCCCCGGTGGTCGAATGCGATGACGTGCCAGTCTTCGCGCAGAGCCTCGGCAGTCCAGTCCCACGAACGGCAGTGGTCCCGCCCGCCGTGCACCAGCAACAGCGGCGGCTTGTCGGTATTACCCCAGTCCACATAATGGAGCCGCAGGCGTTGCGAGATGAACGTGTTCGAGGTGGGACCGAGCAACTGCATGGAGGGCTAACTGCGCCCGATGCCCGCCGGTTTCAACCCCGTATGACTTACCTTTCTTTGGTAGCCGAAAAGACCAGCTCGGGATTGCGCTCCTGCTGGTAGCTGACGTCCCACGACGATCTTGCCATGAACACCGGGTCCCCGTCTCGATCCTTGGCAAGGTTGGACATATTGAAATCCGTGAACGATTTCAGCGCCGTATCGCTGCCTTTGAGCCAGCGTGCGGTATCGAACGGCGATGCTTCCAGCACGGCCTCGACCTTGTATTCCGCTTCCAGCCGAGAAATCAGCACGTCAAGCTGCAACTGCCCGACCACGCCGACGATCCATTGTGAACCGATCTCCGGGTAAAACACCTGGATCACGCCCTCTTCCGAAAGGTCGTCCAATGCCTTGCGCAGCTGCTTGGTCTTGGTCGGATCCTTGAGCGCAACGCGCCGCAGGATTTCGGGCGCGAAGTTGGGCAGCCCGGTAAAACGCACGTCGTTGCGTTCCGACAGAGTATCGCCCACGCGCAAGGTGCCGTGGTTGGGAATGCCGATGATATCGCCCGCCTCGGCCGTATCGGCAATCTCGCGGTCCTGCGCGAAGAACAGGATCGGCGAATGGACCGCAATCGGCTTGCCAAGGCCCGAAGGCGTCAGCTTCATGCCGCGCCGGAACGTGCCCGAGACCATGCGCATGAAGGCGATGCGGTCACGGTGCTGCGGGTCCATGTTGGCCTGCACCTTGAAGATGAACCCGGTCACGTCCGCGCGCTCGGGATCGATCGTGCCCTGATTCGACGATTGCGGGCGCGGCGGTGGCGCGAAACTGGCAATCGCCTCGATCAGGTCGATCACGCCGAAGTTCTTGAGTGCCGATCCGAAGTAGACCGGCGTCAGGTCGCCATTGCGATAGGCCTCCAGATCGAACTCCGGATAGCCAGCCCGTGCCAGCTCGATCTCCTCGGCAATATCCGCGGGAATGGCGCCAGAGGCATAGGGCGCAGATTCAATCTTGCCCAGAAACTCGCGGCTGTCGCCCTCGGGCCGCGCGATGGTTTCGTCGGCAAAGCTCATCACGCCCTGGAAAATGCCGCCCATGCCGATCGGCCACGACATCGGAACCACGTCGAGCGCCAGCGCGTCAGCCACTTCATCCAGCGTTTCGAACACCGAGCGGCCCTCGCGGTCCACCTTGTTGACGAACGTGATGATCGGGACCGAGCGCAACCGGCACACCTCGAACAGCTTGCGCGTCTGCGGCTCGATGCCCTTGGCCGCGTCGATCACCATGATCGCCGAATCGACTGCCGTCAGCGTGCGATAGGTGTCCTCGGAGAAGTCCTCGTGGCCCGGCGTATCGAGCAGATTGAAGACGATGCCGTCCTTCTGGAAGGTCATCACCGAGGACGTCACGGAAATCCCGCGCTGCTGCTCGATCTTCATCCAGTCCGACCGCGCACGCCGCGCCTGCCCGCGCGCCTTGACCTCGCCCGCAAGATGAATCGCGCCGCCCTGAAGCAGCAGCTTCTCGGTCAGCGTCGTTTTACCGGCGTCGGGATGGGAAATGATGGCGAAGGTGCGGCGATTGGACATGGGGTTGGCCCCTAAACGGGACGAACGCTTACGTCCATGCGGAAGCTGCGCGTTGCGCCGGGTTCCAGCAGCACCACGCCTGGCTTTTCGCGGAAATCTCCGGCGAAGTGTTCGGGGTCGGCATGGCCAGCCCATGGCTCGATGCAGATATAGCGCCCGCCCGGTACCTGCCACACGCCAAGCGATGGCGTATCGGGAAAGGCGATGTCGAGCCAGGCCCCGTCATCCGCGCCATATGAAAGCGAGCGGCTGGCAAGATCGTCCCAGATCATCGCATCGGCGCGGAACAGGTCTTCGGACAGCTCGAGTTCGCGCGCCCTGACCGGCGTCGGCTCGCCTGCATCGAGCAGCAGCCCGGTATCGCGCGCTACGCGGCGAACGTCCTGCGGTTCTTCTGCCTCGAAAACCAGCTTGTGCGCCGCCTTGTCCGCCCCGCCGGGAAGCGGCCAGGCAAACGCTGGGTGATAGCCGAAGCTGAACGGCAGCACGCCCGCGTTCGGATTGGTCACGCTCGCCTCGGTGAACAGCGTCATGCCCTCCACCCGGAATGTCACTTCCAGAACGAACCCGAACGGATAAACCGCGCGCGTATCGGGCGAATCGGTCAGCCGGAACCGCGCCTGCCCTGCTTCGACCTGAACCGGCGCAAACACGCTGCGGCGCGCAAAGCCGTGACGCGGCATGGGATAGGCCGCGCCGTCCAGCCGCAACACGTCACCGCTCAACGATCCCACGATCGGAAACAGCAGCGGCGCATGCCCGCCCCAGAACGCCGGGTCGGCATCGGTCATGTACTCGCGACCCTGCGAATCCGTCAGCGACCACAACTCAGCCCCGAGCGGATTGATCCGCGCAGTCAGGCCCCCGCTGCTGATCGAGATCAGTCCGTCGCTGAATTCGCCCATTTTCATCCGCGCAAGCTTGCGCCCTGCTTGGCCGCTGCCGCAACGACCTTGTCGGCAATCGCCTTCAAGGCGGCTTCGTCATAGGACTTCTCGACCGGCTGCAGCGTCACTTCGATGGCCAGGCTCTTCTGCCCCTCGGGCACGCCCGCGCCCCGGAAGTCATCGAACACCCGGGCCGCGACGATGTTGGACTTGTCCGCCCCCTTGACCGAGCGCAACAGATCGCCCGCCGCCACATCGGCCGAAACGAGAAACGCAAAGTCGCGCGTGACGGCCTGTAGCGGCGGCGGTGCAAAGTGCGGACGGGCAAAGGCGCCCGCGCCCTTCTTTGCCGGAATCCGGTCGAGGAACAGTTCCAGCACCACGACCGGCGCGCCGATATCGAACGCCTTCGCAGTCGCCGGATGCAGCACACCGAACCGCGCCAGCACGGTCTTCGGCCCCAGCCGAAGCGTGGCCGACTGCCCCGGATGGAACTGCGCCCCTGCTTCGCCCATGACCTGAAGGTTATCGACCGGAGCGCCTGCTTCGGCCAGCAGCGCCAGCGCCTCGGCCTTGGCATCGAACGCATCGAATGCCGCTGCCTTGCCCGAGGCCCAGCCGCGCGCGACCTTCTCGCCCGCCAGCACCACGGCGAGGCTCAGCTTCTCGTCGCTCGCGCCACCAGCACCGCGCAGATAGCGCCGCCCGATCTCGAACAACCGCACCGAAGCGGCTCCGCGATCCAGATTGCGCTTCACCGCAGACAGCAGCCCCGGCAGCAGCGAAGGCCGCATGGTCTTGAGGTCTTCAGAAATCGGATTGGCCAGCGTCCACAGCGCTTCACCATCGGCGAAATGCGCGGCTTCCGCCTCGGGCAGGAACGACCACGTTACCGCCTCGTGCAGTCCGCGCGCCGCAGCCGCACGGCGCACCCGGCGCTCGAGCATCTGCGCCGCCGTTGCAGTGGGTTTGGCCACGCCATCTGCGCGCGGAAGCGGCGTCGAAGGCACAGCATCCAGTCCGTGTACGCGGATCACTTCCTCGACGATGTCGGGCGCGCCGTCCACGTCCGGGCGCCATGTCGGCACGGTTACGGTCCAGTCGGCCGCCACGGCGAAACCGAGCGCGGCCAGAATGCGCTTCTGCTCCCCGCCCGCCACATCGACCCCGCCAAGCCGTCCCGCCAGCGCCGGATCATAAGCAATGGTCTTGCGCGCCAGAGGCGGCTGCCCCGCGCGCACGACTTCCGATGCCTCGCCGCCGCAAATCTCAAGGATCAGAGCAGTCAGCAGGTCCATGCCGGTATCGAGGAACGCCGGGTCCACCCCGCGCTCGAACCGTCCGCGCGCATCCGATGCCAGCGCCAGCGCCTGTCCGGTCCGCGCAATCGAGGCCGGATCGAAATAGGCCACTTCCAGCAGCACATCGGCCGTCGTGTCGTCGCAGCCCGAATGCTCGCCGCCCATGATGCCGGCAATGTCGTGCACGCCCGCATCGTCCGCAATCACCGTCATCCACGGCTCAAGCGCATATTCCTTGCCGTTGAGCGCCGTGACCTTCTCGCCAGCAGCAGCCTTGCGCGCCACAACCGCGCCGGAAAGCTTGGCAAGATCATAGGCATGCGCCGGGCGGCCATAGCCGAGCATCACGAAGTTGGTGACGTCCACCAGCGCGGAGATCGGCCGCTGTCCTGCAGACTTGAGGAAATCCTGCATCCACTTCGGGCTAGGGCCGTTCTTCACCCCGCGAATGACGCGGCCATAGAATGCCGGGCAACCTTCGGCATCATCGGTGCGCACTTCGACCGGGCAAGCAAAGCTTCCCGCTACCGGCGCCGCCGCAATCGGCTTCAACACGCCAAGCCCCGCCGCCGCCAGATCGCGCGCGATACCGTAAACGCCCATGCAATCCGGACGATTAGGCGTGATCGCCACGTCGAACACCGGGTCCGACCCAATGTAGTCGGCAAAGCTGGTGCCGACCGGCGCGTCCGCTGGCAGTTCGATGATCCCGTCGTGATCCTCGCCCAGGCACAGCTCGCGGGTCGAACACATCATGCCGTTCGATTCGACTCCGCGAATAGCCGAATTGCGCAAGACCATGCCATTGGACGGAACCACCGCGCCCGCCACGCCCAGCACGCCAACAAGGCCGGCACGCGCATTGGGCGCGCCACACACCACCTGTAGTGGCGCGGCCTCACCCAGATCGACCGACAGCACCTGCAGCTTGTCCGCCTGTGGATGCTTGTCCGCGCTCAGCACGCGAGCGACGCGGAACTTGGTCAGCGCAGCCGAGGCATCTTCGACACCTTCGATTTCCAGCCCAAGCGAGGTAAGCTTTTCGGCGATAAGTTTCGCATCGGCCTTCGTATCGAGGACCGAGCGCAACCACGAGAGCGAGAACTTCACGAACGTACTCCAACACCGCCGGAAGGGTCGGCACGTCGAGCGCACCGAAACCGTAGTGGCCCAGCCACCGTGCATCGCCATCGAAGAAGGCGCGCAGATCATCGAGACCGTATTTCAGCATGGCGAGCCGGTCGACGCCGGTGCCGAAGGCGAAGCCCTGCCATTCGTCAGGATCAAGCCCGCCGAACTCGATCACCTTGCGGTTGACCATGCCCGACCCCAGCACTTCCATCCACCCGCCGTCCGCCGCATCGCCGCTACCACCCACCACGCGCTTGCCGTTCACCAAGGTATAGCCGACGTCCACTTCCACTGACGGCTCGGTGAACGGGAAGTAGCTGGGGCGCAGACGCAGGACGATGTCCTCGCGCTCGAAGAACGCCTTCAGGAAGGTCTCCAGCGTCCACTTCAGGTGGCCGAGGTGAATACCCTTGTCGATCACCAGACCTTCGATCTGGTGGAACATCGGCGTATGCGTCGCGTCCGAATCCGAACGGTACACGCGGCCCGGCGCGATGATCCGCAAGGGTGCGCCCTCTTTCAGCATCGTGCGGATCTGCACGGGCGAAGTGTGCGTGCGCAGCAGCATCGAGCGCCCTTCGCCGTCCTTGTCCGGGAAATAGAACGTATCGTGCATCGCGCGCGCCGGATGCGTTTCCGGCATGTTGAGCGCAGTGAAGTTGTGCCAGTCGTCCTCGATCTCTGGCCCGCTCGCCACGGCAAAGCCCATGTCGGCGAAGATTTCGGCCAATTCGTCCATCACCTGTGACACCGGGTGGACTGAACCGCGCGGCATTTCCGGCGCGGGCAGCGAAAGGTCGATCGTCTCGGACGCCAGCCGCGCTTCAAGCGCCGCACCTTCCAGCGCGCCCTTGCGCGCCGCAAGGGCCGATGTAACCGCTTCGCGCACGGCCTGAATTTTCGGACCTTGGCTGGTGCGCTCCTCTGGCGTCATTCCGCCCAGAGACTTGAGCAATGCGCTCACCCATCCCTGCTTGCCTAGCGCCGCGACGCGGATCGCCTCTACGGCCTCGGGTGTGGTCGCGTCGGCAATGGCGGCGAGCGCCTCATCCTGCTGTTGATCGAGCTGTTCCATGCGCGAAGCCGCTAGCGGCAAACGGCCCGGTTGAAAAGTCTGCTGCTTATCTGCGTGTCGGTGCGTCGAGCGCCTGCACCGCGCTGCCCATGAATTCCTGCCGCGCGCGCATCACCGCTTCCAGCACGGGTTTGGGGCTGGCGGCATACTCGGTCGGGCTGGTGCCCATAAACCGGTGGAAGTCGCGCACGAATTGCGCCTGATCGTGATAATGCCCGTCCATCGCCCCGATCCAGTGCAGCGATGGATCGAGCATATATTGCACCAGACTGCGCATGAAGCGCTGGCGGCGCAACAACAGGCGCGGCGTAAATCCGAAGTGCCGGGCGCAGATCCGCTCCAGCGTGTGCGCGGGCAAGTGCGCCGCCTCGGCCATCTCGCTCACGCTGGAAACGTCCGGGTCCATCAGTGCGGCATGGACCGCAACGATACGCGGATCGTCTCCCTCGCTGCTGGAATCGAGAGCACGCGAAAAGTAATCGGTAATCCGTTGCAATTCGGCAGCTTCATCCGCGGTCTCGCCAAAGACCCCGCATGCAAGCGGCCGAAACTCTCAAGAAACGGCTCGGTATCCACCGCAAAGATGCGGTCGGCATAGCGGTTGGCCTGAACGTTCAGAAACCGCGCCCAGCCCAGCGGCAAGAAGCCCACGCCCCAGATCCGCGCGCTGCCGACGGTAAAGCGCAGAGTCGTGCTGGTCGGCCCGGTAAAGTTTGCAGCGACACACGCCGAAGTGGGGCTGCCCGGAAGTTCGGAATCTGGATAA